>JBDHRB010000006.1:0-16884 GCA_039807355.1 Candidatus Competibacteraceae bacterium | reverse complement strand
CGGCGACCGGCTCGAACTGGTTGAAATTGAATTCCTGCGGCACCAGGCCGATACAGCGTTTGGCTGCGGACAGTTCGGTGTCCAGATCGTGGCCAAACACCTGCACGGTCCCGCCGGTCTTGCGCACCAGCGAACAGATGATGCCGATGGTCGTGGATTTGCCCGCGCCGTTGGGGCCGAGCAGGGCGAAAAATTCGCCTTCCGCCACTTCCAGATCAATGCCGCGCAGAGCGGTGAAGCCGTTGGCGTAGGTTTTGCGCAGATCGCGCAGGGCTAAAGCCGGAAAGGTCATTTTCGACGCTGATCCGCAGATTGCATGGAAAAGTGGGCGGCGTTCAATGCGTCAGAGCGGCGCAAGGATCGACGTAGGGGTAGCCGAGATCGGCGGCGACTGCCGGATAAGTGACCTGACCCTGACATACATTGAGACCGGTCAAAAAATGCGGATTGCCGAGCAGGGCCTTTTGATAACCCTGGTCGGCCAGCGCCAGCACATAGGGCAGGGTGGCGTTGTTCAGGGCGTAGGTCGAAGTATTCGGCACTGCGCCCGGCATGTTGGCCACGCAGTAATGCACCACGCCGTCCACGATATAGGTTGGCTCGGCGTGAGTGGTGGGATGAGAAGTCTCGAAACAGCCGCCCTGGTCGATCGCGACATCGACCAGCACTGAACCCGGTTTCATCCGCCGCACCAGGTCGCGGCTGACCAGTTTCGGCGCTTCAGCGCCGGCGACCAGCACCGCGCCGATCACCAGGTCTGCTTGCAGGACATACTCCTCCAGCGCGGACCGGGTGGAATAGACGGTCTTGAGCGCCGCGCCGAAGCGTTGCGCCAACTGCGCCAGAACATGCACATTATGATCGAGGACCGTGACATCGGCGGCCATGCCCAGTGCCATGTAAATCGCGTTTTCACCGACCACGCCGCCGCCGATCACCACCACCTTAGCCGGAGCAACGCCCGGCACGCCGCCAAGCAGGACGCCGCGCCCGCCTTTGACCCGTTCCAGCGCCGCCGCGCCCGCCTGAATCGACAATCGGCCTGCCACCTGCGACATCGGAGCCAGCAGCGGCAATCCGCCCTGGGCGTCGGTGACGGTTTCGTAAGCAATGCAAATTGCGCCACTGTCGAGCAGATCGCGGGTTTGCTCTGGATCGGGGGCCAGATGCAGATAGGTGAATAAAACTTGGCCGGGGCGCAGCATTTGCCGTTCGACCGCTTGCGGCTCCTTGACCTTGACGATCAATTCGGCCTGAGCAAAGAGTTCTTCCGGCGTCGCGGCGATGTGCGCTCCCGCTGCCTGATAGGCGTCATCCAGACGGCCAATGCCCGCCCCGGCCTGGGTTTCCACCCACAGCGCATGACCGTGAGCAACCAGTTCGCGCACGCTGTCCGGGGTCAGGCCCACCCGGTATTCATGAGTTTTGATTTCTTTGGGTACGCCGATGCGCATGGTTTACGTCTCAAGGTTGTTGAGGAACCAGATAGGTCTGGAATTCCGGGGTGTAGCGTTCCTCAAAGCGGCCCTCCGGCCCGGCTAGGATGAAAAAGGCCGCCAGATGATGCTCGGTGGCGAGCTGGAAACCGAGTTCCGCCCCGGCGGCCATCAGCGTCGTGGCGGTAGCGTCGGCGAGCATCGACTGGTCGCTGATCACCGTCACCGACGCCAGGGTTTGCGCAACCGGGCGTCCGGTGCGCGGGTTGATGATGTGCGAATAGCGCTGGCCGTTTTGCTCGAAGAAATTCCGGTAGTCGCCGGAGGTGGAGACGCTGTGATTGCCGGGTTGGATGAGCCGCTCGACGGCGCGTTGTCCGGCGACCGGTTTTTCAATGGCGATACTCCAGGGTTGGCCCCGGCCATTCTGGCCCTTGGCGCGAATTTCCCCGCCAATCGACGCCAGGTAGCGGTGAAAGCCCGCCGCTTCCGCCAGCGCCGCCAATTGATCCACGCCGTAACCCTTGGCAATCGCGGAGAGATCGACGTAAAGATCAGGACGGGCTTTTTTCAGCGCCGGCGGTTGCTCGCGGGTTTGCAAATGCCAGTAGCCGACCCGTTGCCGGGCTTGGGCGATCTCGGCATCGGCGGGGACCCGGTCGCGGCGCGGTTCCGGGCCGAAGCCCCACAGATTGACCAGCGGACCAACCGTGATGTCGAACGCGCCGCCGCTGAGTTCGCTGAGGCGCAGCGCCTCGGCGACGATGTTTTGCAGTTCCGGCGACACCGCCACCCAGTCGGTGCTGGGGTTACGATTGAACCGGGACAGTTCCGACTGCGGATCGTAGGTGGACAGGGTTTGATTGAGGCGCGCCAGCAGCGCATCAATGCGCGGCTGGAGATCGGCGGGTGCGGCCTGACCGGGTTCCGGGACCAGTTTCAGGTCGTAACGGGTGCCCATGGTCGATCCGGTCAAGCGCACGGTCGGGTCCGGCGGCGGCGCTTCGCAGGCCGCCAGCGCCAGCCCGACCAGCGCCAGGACGAAGAGCCGCAAGCCTCTCCC
The DNA here is from genome assembly GCA_039807355.1 of Candidatus Competibacteraceae bacterium. Taxonomy (GTDB): domain Bacteria; phylum Pseudomonadota; class Gammaproteobacteria; order Competibacterales; family Competibacteraceae; genus UBA2383. The sequence goes on along the minus strand of JBDHRB010000006.1, from coordinate 14,385 downwards.
CGGCGAACCGGGCAGAGGGACGTGACTGGCGCAATCCATCAGGCGTTCGCCGTTTCCATCACGGTGATAGCGTCGGCCAGCTTGACCAAACGATGGGCGCTTTCCACATGCAGATTTTCAATCAGCTTGCCGTCCACCACCACCACGCCTTTGCCTTGCGCCACCGCTTCGGCATGGGCGGCGATGATCTTCCGCGACCAGGCAACCGCTGATTCCGAAGGGGCGAAAACGCGGTTGGTGACGGCGATGGTCTTGGGGTGAATCAGGGTCTTGCCGTCGAAACCCAGCTCTACGCCCTGCTTACAGGAATACTCGAAGCCTTCATCGTCGTTCAGGTCCAGATACACGCCGTCGAGAATAGCCAGACCGTTGGCGCGGGCCGCCAGCAGGCACAGGCCGAGCGAGGTCAGTAGCGGCAGGCGCTCGCGGGTGTGGGCGCAGTTCAGGTCTTTGGCCAAGTCTGAGGTGCCCATGACCAGACAGGACAGGCGCGGACTGGCGGCGGCAATCGCCGGGGCTTGCAACATGCCGCGTGGGGTTTCCATCATGCACCAGATCGCCATGTCCTCCGGCGCGCCAGCGCCGCTCATCAACTGTTCGGCCTGACGCACCGTGTCGGCGCTTTCCACCTTGGGCAGGACGATAGCGTGAGCGCCAGAGCGGGCGGCGGCGATGATGTCCTCCTTGCCCCAGACGCTGGACAAGTCATTGACGCGGATCACCAGTTCGCGCTGACCGTAACCGCCGGCCTGAACCGCCGCGCATACTTGGGTGCGGGCCAGCTCCTTGGCGTCGGGGGCAACCGCGTCTTCCAGATCGAGGATGAAGCCGTCGGCGGGCAGAGCGCGGGCCTTTTCCAGGGCGCGGACGTTGGAACCGGGCATGTACAGGACGCTGCGACGCGGACGCACGATTTTCGACATGGTTATTTTCTCCTGAAGGTGGGGGCGAATGTGAGGTCAAGGCAGTTCAAACGTCGCCGGTGTTTAATGGCGCGGCGTCGGTCTGAAGGAAAACAGTTTGGCGATGGAGAAGCTGGACAGCCGGGAGATGAAGAAACCGGCCAGCAGCGGCAGCGCCAGTTGGGTGAGGATCAGCAGATCAATGTGGCTTTTTAAGCCCATAAATTCACTAAGCTGGGAGCGGATGAAAACCAGATAAATCACCGCCAGCCAGAACCCGGCGGCGTCCAGCAGCACCGCCAGAACGATTCCCCATGGGGAAAAACCAACGGTCACGACCAGAACAAGCGACATGATCACTGCGCTGGTCGCCATGCTGAAAATGGCGATGCGCTTGTGTCCGGTGTGCCAGTAATACCAATGGCTTTTGAAGTCGTTGAGATGCACGGGAGCGCAGGCGGTTTTCGGCGGATCGGGGCGGTTTCACGAAGAGCGGATCGCCCGGCGCTCATTGCAGGGCCTCTGGCGTATCCGTTGGCATGGATTGTCATTATATTTAAGGCGTAAAGCGGTCATTTTACCCCTTTTCCATTCTCGTTTGGAGTGAGTCATGGTTCCCCAAGTCAAGGCCATTTTGTACCCCACCGCATTGGGCAGCCATACCCGCCCAGTCTTTCGCTTCACGGTCGGACTGGCCCAACAGCTACAGGCCAGAATCATTTTGTTGCATGTGGTCGAGCCGCTCAGTCATTCAGTGCGCTTCCTGATTGATTCCTACCTGAAACCGGATGCGGCAAAAGACCTGCATCAACAGGCCACCAAAGGTCTGCTGGAAAAGCTGCACAAGCGGCTGGAAGCATTCTGCGAGGAAGAACTGGCGACCACGCTTGAACAAACCACCGTGATTTCGGAAATTCGCGTGGTCAGCGGCCTGCCCTGCGAAGTGATTCTCTACGAAGCCGATCAGCACAACGCCGACCTGATCGTGATGGGCGCGCATACCGGCCATATGCGCACTGACTTGCTCGGTTCGACCAGTCGCCGGGTGACATTATTGGCGAAGCGCCCGGTGCTGATCGTCCCGGTGGCGGACATCCCCGACAACGAGTGGGCCAAGCCGCTGATTTGAACCGGGCGCAGTCTGCGGCGAGTCGGCGGTTTCGCAAAGCGCTGCGACTCGCCGCCGCCGTCAATGGCCCAACCCGTCCAGATACTTGTCCGCGTCCAGCGCCGCCATGCAGCCACTGCCAGCGGAAGTGATCGCCTGCCGATAGACGTGATCGGCGACATCGCCGGCGGCGAATACCCCGGCCATGCTGGTCGCGGTCGCGCCGCCCTCGCTGCCGCCCTTGACCAGCAGATAGCCGTTGCGCATCGCCAACTGGCCGGCGAACAGCTCAGTATTCGGTTGGTGGCCGATGGCGATGAACAATCCGCTAACCGCCAGGGTTTTTTCCACGGCGGTTTGGACATTGCGCAGGCGGATGCCGGTGACGCCGCTGTCGTCGCCCAGCACTTCCTCCAGCACCGTATCCAGCTCCAGGCGCACTTTGCCGCTGGCTACTTTCTCCATCAGCTTGTCCACCATGATTTTCTCGGCGCGAAATTGCTGGCGGCGATGCACCAGGGTGACGTGATCGGCGATATTGGCCAGATACAGCGCCTCTTCGATTGCGGTATTGCCGCCGCCGACCACCGCGACCGGCTGGTTGCGGTAGAAAAAACCGTCGCAGGTGGCGCAGCCGGATACGCCCTTACCCATAAACGCTTGCTCCGAAGGCAGGCCGAGATATTGGGCGCTGGCTCCAGTGGCGATGATTAAGGCATCGCAGGTGTATGCGCCGGTGTCGCCGCTCAGGCGAAACGGGCGTTGTTGCAGATCGGCGGTGTGGATGTGGTCGAAGAGGATTTCCGTCTGGAAGCGTTCGGCGTGGCGCTTCATCCGCTCCATCAGCTCAGGCCCCATCAGCCCGTGCACATCGCCGGGCCAGTTATCCACCTCGGTGGTGGTGGTCAACTGCCCGCCCATTTGCAGACCGGTAATCAGCAGCGGCTGGAGATTGGCGCGAGCGGCGTAAATCGCTGCGGTGTAACCGGCGGGGCCGGAGCCGAGAATCAGCAGGCGGCTGTGTCGTGGGGTTTTCAACAAGGATTCTCCTGCAAGTTCAGTGAAAAAAGGCGTTGCCCAGGTGCAAACGCCCGGATTGGCGCATAGCTTCTCACTCCTGCCCGGCGCTCGCAAACCGGACCGGGCGCAGGCTTTGTCACCGCGTTGTCATGAAATTGCCTTACATAGGAAACTGTGCAGCGCCGGATCAGAAGTCATTGCCGAATAGGTTCAGCCTTGAAGAGGACGCATGAACGTAAAACATATTTTACTGGTGGAAGATGAACAGCCGATTCGGGAAATGGTGGCGTTTGCGTTGGCCGGAGCCGGTTATCACGTCGATCAGGCCGCAGACGCCCGCCAGGCCCAGGGTTGCATTGTCGAACGCCTGCCGGATTTGATTCTGCTCGACTGGATGCTGCCGGGCATCAGCGGCATTGATTACGCCCGCCGCTTGAAGAAAGACGAGCTGACCCGGGAGTTGCCGATCATCATGCTCACCGCCCGCGCTGAGGAGGAAGACAAGGTGCAGGGACTGGAAAGCGGCGCCGACGACTATGTGACCAAGCCCTTTTCTCCCCGCGAGTTGGTGGCGCGTATCCGGGCGGTGTTGCGGCGCGGCGGCCCGGCTGGCGAGGATGAAATCCTTCGCGCCAATGGGTTGACCCTGGATTTAGCCAGTCACCGGGTCAGCGCCGGCGAGCGCCTGCTCGATCTCGGCCCGACCGAGTACCGGCTGCTGGAGTTTTTCATGGCGCACCCGGAGCGGGTTTACAGCCGCAGCCAGTTGCTGGATCGGGTGTGGGGCAGCAACGTCTATGTCGAAGAGCGCACCGTGGATGTGCATATCCGCCGCCTGCGCAAAGCCTTGGAACCGCACGGCTTCGATGCGCTGATTCAGACGGTGCGCGGCTCCGGCTATCGGTTTTCCACCCGGGTTTAGCGGGTTGGTCTCGCCCTGGCGGAGTTTGCTGCGGCGACTGGCGCTGATGTTCGCCAGCGCCGCTGGAGTTGGCTGGCTGATGGAGCGCCTGACGTTGGCGCTGTTGCTGACAGCGCTGGGCGAACTGGCCTGGCAGTTGTGGCAACTCTACCGTCTGGATCGTTGGCTGAACGGGGATCGCAACGTCAGTCCGCCCCAAGCGCATCCGGTTTGCTCCGGCATCGCCGCCCATGTGACGCGCCTGCGTCGGCAAAGTCGCAAGCGCAAGCGCAAACTCAGCCGGTTGTTGCAACAATTCCAGCAGGCCACCGCCGCATTGCCGGACGCTGCGGTGTTGCTCGGCGAGGATGACCGGGTGTTGTGGAGCAACAGCGCTGCGCAACTGCTGCTCGGCCTGGTCTCCGGGCGGGATTGCGGTCTGCCGATTGCCCATCTGCTCCGTCATCCGGATTTCGTGGCGTTTCTCAGTCAGCGGCGCTATGGCGACAGCATCGAGTTTCCCTCGCCGGTCGATGCGCCATTACTCCTCAGCGCCCGCATCGTGCCTTATGGCAAGAAGCAGCGTTTGCTGTTGGCCACCGACATCTCGCGGGTGCGGCGTCTGGAGCAGATGCGCCGCGATTTCGTCGCCAACGTTTCCCATGAACTGCGCACCCCGCTGACCGTGATTGCCGGCTACCTGGAAACCTTGCTCGACAGCGACGAGGCGGCGCTGGACGCTTGGCGACAGCCGCTGCGCTGTATGCAGCAGCAGTCCAGCCGGATGCTGCACCTGCTGGAGGATTTGCTGATGCTGGCCCGGCTCGAATCGCCCCGGGAAGCGCCGCCGCGCCGGCCAGTGGCGACGCCAGACCTGCTGGCCGACATCGCGGAAGAGGCCCAGGCCCTGAGCGGCGAGCGCAATCATCAGATCGAGGTCAACGCGGAGCCGCGCTTGTGGATGCGCGGTTGCGAGAAAGAATTGCGCAGCGCCTTTTCCAATCTGGTGTTTAACGCGGTGCGTTATACCCCGGCGGAAGGCCGGATTGAAATTCGCTGGTTTGCCGACGCCGCCGGCCTGCATTTGCAGGTGCAGGACAATGGCGAAGGCATCGCCCCCCAGCATTTGCCTCGGCTGACCGAACGGTTTTATCGGGTCAACCGCGACCGCTCGCGGGGCAGCGGCGGCACTGGACTGGGCTTGTCAATTGTCAAGCATGTGGTCAATCAGCACGGCGGCCAGTTGCGCATCGCCAGCGAGCTAGGCGTGGGCAGCGTGTTCACCTGCGACTTTCCGCTGGAGCTACGCGCCGGGCCGGCGTCCGCACTGACCGATGAAGCCAGCGGTCGCCAGTGACAACGGTGCTACACTGGCGACCAGTGGGCGTTAAATTTAAGGAATTAAGGAGTTGGTTTTATGAAACTGTTGCTGGTTCGCCACGCCGTCGCCGAAGACGCGGAAACCTTCATCGCCGCCGGCGGGACGGATGCTCAACGGCCCCTGACTGAGATCGGGCGCAAGAAAATGCGCAAGGCCGCCAACCGATTGCGCGCCCAGGTGCGCGGCGTTGATTGGTTGGCCTGTAGCCCGTTGTTGCGCGCCCGGGAAACCGCCGACATCATCGCCCGCGCTTTCGGCGAATTGCCGATTATCGAGCGGGCCGAGCTGGATTATCGCTATCCGCCGGAGGCGGTGCTGGATTGGCTGGCCGCTTTGCCAGCGCCGGCGGCGGCGATGCTGGTCGGTCATGAGCCGCAACTCAGCCTGCTGGCCGGGCTGTTCCTGGCCGGCGAACCGCGTTCGCTAATCGCCTTGCGCAAAGGCGGGGTGGCGCTGATCGAATTCGCTCATCGTCCTGCGCCGGGTCAGGGGGTCTTGCACTGGGTGCTGACCTCCAGCCAGTTGCGCAGCCTCAAGCCGGATTGATCGGCCATGCCGTCCAATATCGTTGCTGCGATTGACCTTGGTTCCAACAGCTTTCACATGATCGTGGCGCGGATCGCCAACGGTCATGTCCAGGTGTTGGATCGACTGCGGGAAATGGTGCAACTGGCGGCTGGGCTGGACAACCGCAATCGCTTGTCCGATGACGCGCAACAGCGGGCGCTGGAATGCCTGGCGCGTTTTGGTCAGCGTCTGCGGCAGATTCCGCCGGAACAACTGCGCATCGTCGGCACCAATACCCTGCGCCAGGCGCGCAACAGCGGCGGATTTCTCGCCCGCGCCCAGGCGATGCTCGGCCATAACGTGGAAATTATCAGCGGTCAGGAAGAGGCGCGGCTGATCTATCTGGGGGTGGCGCACAGCGTCGCTGCGATGGCCGGACGGCGTTTGGTGGTCGATATCGGCGGCGGCAGCACCGAACTGATCATCGGCGAGCAATTTGAGCCGCTGCACTTGAACAGCCTGAAAATGGGCTGCGTCAGCGTCAGCCGCGCCGGCTTCGACGATGGCCGGATCAGCGAAGCGCGTTTGCGCGAAGCGGAATTGCGGGTGCGCCTGCACCTGGAGCCGGTGACCGCCGAGTATCTGGAGCGCGGTTGGCAAATCGTCACCGGCGCATCGGGGACCATCAAGGCGATCCAGGCGGTGTTGACTCGTGAAGGATGGAGCCAGGAAGAGATTACCCTGGACGCGCTGCGCCGTTTGCGCGGGGCCTTGCTAGAGACCGGCAGCACCACGGCGCTGGCCGCTCGTTGGCAACTGGAGCCGGCCCGCGCCCGGGTGTTTCCCGGCGGATTCGTCGTCCTGCACGGGTTGTGCGAGGCTTTAAATGTGACGCGCATGGAAGTCGCCGATGGGGCGTTGCGCGAAGGGGTGATTTACGATCTGTTGGGGCGGATTCGCCATGAAGATGTGCGGGACCGCACCATCGCGGCGGTGACGGCGCGCTACAGTCTCGATCAGGCGCAGGCGGAACGGGTGTGCGCGACCGCCCGACAGTTGTTGGCGCAGGCGCGGGTGGCTTGGGATTTGCCGCAGGAAGAGTGGGCGCATTGGCTGGAGTGGGCGGCGCAGTTGCATGAAGTCGGGTTGTTGCTGACCCATGACCGGCACCACAAACATGGCGCTTATATTATTGAGAACGCAGATTTTCCTGGATTTTCCCGCAGCGACCAGAGCGTATTGGCCGCATTGGTGCGCCGGCATCGCCGGGGATTTCCCGCCGAGGCGTTCGCGCACTTGCCAGAGGCGCTGCGGCAGCCGGTTGAACGATTATGCGTGCTGTTGCGGTTGGCGGTGGTGTTGCATCGCGGGCGCAGTCGTCAGCCGTTGCCGCTGCTGGCGCTGGAGGTGCAGGGGCGGCGAGTGGCGGTGCGCTTTCCCGAACACTGGCTGGAAGCGCATCCGTTGACCCGCGCTGATTTGGAAGCCGAGGCGCGTTATCTGAAAAAGGCCGGGTTTCGCCTGGAGTTTGCTTAGGCCGCTGGATTCCGGGAAGGCGCTGGTCCCGCAACGGCGGCGGGCGACGCCGGCTTTTTCCAGGTGACCAGCGTTACCCCGGCCAAGGTCATCAGCCCGCCCAGGGCCAGTTTCCAGGTGGGTTGATCGCCCCAGAACAGCACGCCGAGCGCCACGGCCAGCACTGGGGACAGCAGCAAGACCGGGGTCATCAAACTGACCGGGTAGCGGGTCAGCAAGTAGTAGACGATGCCGTGCCCGATCATCGACGCGCCAATCGCCGAGTAGACCGGCAGGGCGAAATCCAGCGGCCTGGCCGTGTGCAGCGCCGTCCACTGCCCTTGTTCGACCAGCAGCGACAGCAACAACTGGGAGGGCGTGGCGACGGCGCCGACCCAGGCTTGCAAGGCCAGCACCCCAACCCCGGACAGGCGGCGCATCAGAATGGTCGCTACCGCCATTGCCCAAGCCGCGCCAACGATCCAGGCCAGCGCGTCGAGATGGGCGAACACCGTCGGGTCAAAGCCGATCACCAGCACTCCGGAAAAGGCGGCGGCGATCCCGACAACCCCCCGGCGCTCGATGCGCTCGCCGAGCCAGAACACCGCCAGCAGCGCCGAAAAAGGCACATATAACTGGGCGGCAATCGCCACCGACGCAATGTCGCCGCTGGCGTCCAGGCCGATGAAGATCATGCTGAAATGCAGCACGCCCAACATCACGCTGATTTGCAGCACCTGGCGCATTTTTCCCGGCTGCCAGCGCAGCCAGGGCAATAACAACAGCAACAGCGCGGCGAATCGCAGGGTGGAAAACAGCAGAGGCGGAAAGTGGGCGACACCGGCTTTGCCGACCAGAAAGTTCAGCGCCCAGACCGCGTTGGCTAACAGCGCCAGTAACAGATCACCCGGCTGCACAATCAACAGGGCCAGCAGGGCAGCGCGAGGCCGGCGAAACGCCAGCTTGAACCGGCCAGCGCCGGTTGCCGGTGCGGCGAGCGTTACTCTTCACTCTTCACGCTGTCGCCAAGCCTGCACGGCGCGGATGAAGCGGGCATCCAGTTCCGCTTCATCAGCAGCGGGCAGCGCCCCGGTCAGACGCCATTGTTCCTGCAAGCGTAACGGGTCATACAATGCCTCATCCTGGGGGGCGGCTCCGGCCAGCGACGCCGACAACCGGGCGACCTGATACTCCATGCGCAGTTGGGCAAAAGCCGGCGGCGATTCGATCCCGGCGACGATCTCCATGCAGACGCACCAGATTTTTTTGCGCGGTAAATTGCGCTCCAGATCGGCCTGTCGGGCGCGGGCCTCCTCGACAGAGCCGGTCAGCGCCTGACTGGCGGCGGTAAAGCGTTGTTGCATCGGCTCCAGCAGCGCCGCCGGCAGGGTCGGCAAGGCCGCCCATGCCTGCTGAAGCGGGAGCAGCCGTTCGGGACTCACCGGGGCGTCAGCGAGCAGGGCTTCAAGGCGGGCGCACAGCCGGTCCCGCTCATGCAGGGATTCGGCGGTTTGCTGGGCGCGCTGGCGGCGCAGCGAGCGCTCGTGGCGGGCGAATTGACGCAGCGCGGTTTCAAATCGCTGGTCGAGCGCCCGCTGCTCGGTCTTGGGCGCTGGCCCAAGCGTTTCCCAGGCCTGCTGAATCTCCGCCAAACGCGCCTGCGCCGATGTCAGTTGCGGGTCGTCAATCGCGGTCAGCGCTTCGATTTCCTCACACAGCGCCAGCTTGTGGGTCAGGTTAGCCTGACGTTCATCGTCAGCCGCCTGCTGTTCCGCCTGGCGGCGGGCAAACACGGCGTCACAAGCGGCGCGAAAGGCTTTCCACAACGCTTGTTCCTGACGGGGCGACGCCTGCACGCTGGGATGCCATTCCGCCTGGGCGCGTTTGGCGCTTTCGATGGCGGTGCGCAAATCGGTGCTGTCCGCCAGCGCCTGCACCTGCTGGATCAACTGCTGACGGCGTTGCAATTCCCGGTCGCGTTCGGCGTCGAGGCGCACGTCGAGACGGTGCAGAATCTGCTGAAAACGCCGCTCCAGAGGCTTACGCTCCGCCCGATTGACCGGTCCCAGTTTGCGCCATTGTTCCTGGGCGCGCCGCCGCAGCCGGTCAGCTTCGCGCCAATCGGCCTGCGCCCAGTCAGTCGCCCTTTCAAACTGTTCCAACTGCTGGCACAGGGCGGTTTTCTTTTCAAAGTTCTGCTGACGCTCGCGGGACTGCGCCTCGAAATGCGCCTGGCAGGGCGCATAAGCCTGTTCGCACGCGCCGTTGAAACGTTTCCAAAGGTTCTTCGGCGCTGCGCCTTCCCGATGATCGAGGTCTTTCCAGGCATCCCGCGCCTGCTGAATCCGGTGGGCGATTTCCGTAGGGTCGATCTCCAGACCGATCAGACTTTCCGCAGTCGCGCAGAGTTGTTCCCGCGCCTGATGCGTCGCCCAGTGCCGCCAGTCGCGCAGTTCGCCGATCCGGCCAGCGCAGCTTTGCAGACGCTCGTCGATCTGGGCCATTTGCGCCCGGCTCAGACCGATGTTGCGCTTCAACCGCTGGCGCGCCTGTTCGTGCAGGGCGGTGGCCTGTTGGAATTCGCCGTTCTCCAGGGCGCTTTCCAGTTGCGCGGTCCATTCCTGAAGTTCTTGCCATTCCCGCTCGCGCTCCTGCACCTGGCGCTGCATCCGGGTGCGCAGCTTGTCGAGCAGCACATCGAACTGGCTTTGCAGATCAGCGGCCAGAATTTGGGTTTCCGGGCGCTCCAAGCCTTCCCATTGCTGCCGCAGGCGCTTCAGGTCCGCCTCATGCACTTCGCTGGTCTGCTGCAACAGTTTGTCCGCCTGCTGCAAAACCTCGCGCAGCCGCAGGGCGCGGGCCTGATTGCGGTGGAGAATGCGTTGCTGTTCCTGAATATCCTCGACCAGTTGCTGAAATTGTTGCTCCAGACGCCGGCCCTCGCTGTCTTGAACCGGGCCGAAATAGGCCCAGGCGGCGGGGGCTTCGCGGGTGGCGTACTGCACCGACGCTTCCAGTTCCGGGCCGGACTCGCCAGCCTGGCGCAGGCGCTCCAGCAGGGCTTCCAGCGAAGCGATCAGTTCCAGGCGCTGGGCGCGGCGTCCGGCGCTGGCTTGGCGTTCAGTCAAAAACCGGGCGCGGGCCTGGGCGTAACGTTCGCGCCATTCCGGCGATGCAGCAGTTTCCTGGTCACGCCATTCCTGTTCCAGTCGGGGAAAGCGCCCGGCGTTCAGGCCGCTTTCGCCATCCCAGCGCAGATTCTCCATTTCGACGCAGAGGCGCTCGATGTGGCTGGCGCGGAGTTTTTCTGCAACCAGCGCATCGAGTCGTTCCCGCGCCCGGCGATAAACCCGCTTGTCGCGGTTACGGCTTTGCCGGGCGATCTGCTCAAGCGACTCCGGCTCACAGACCCGCTCCAAAGCCGCCAGACGCACGTCGATTTGCGGATCGTGGACGGCGATCTCGGCCAGCGCCGATTCAGCGGTCGTTCGCTCCAAGGCGGCCAGACGCAACTCTGGTTCAACCGCCTGGCGCAGCAGGAAATCAGTCAGTTCAGGCTCGGCCTCCGGCAAACGCGCTAAACGCTCGGCCAGCGGCGGCGCTGCGGCGATGCGACCGGCGAACAGGGCGCGGTAGCGTTCCTGGGCTGCGCCCCGCACCCCGGAGTCTGCGTCTTCGCTGGCGATGACCTGCAACTGAGCGAGATCGCTAAGGCGTTCCAGCGCGGTGCGACGCAGCGCAGGATCGGGGCTATCCAGTTCCTGCGCAGCCGATGGATGATTTTCAGAATCAGTGGGTTGCCACTTGGGCTTGAGGAAACGGCTGAGGATCATGGGGCGAACGGTATGGTTTAAGGTGGAGGGGCGGCGCGGTCAGGAAAAGCCAGAGCGATGGGCTTGCAGAGCAATTACTTTAGCACATGGGGGGCGATCCGGGGCGCTGCTAGGGTGTTTGCACTAGTTTTGCCTGCTAAATTGAAAACAATTGATCTTTCATGTCAGGAAAAAATCCGGGCGAGCGCCCAAAGGAGCAGGCGATGAACGAAGAAAACCGGCAGAGCGTTCCTGAAATCCTCGCCGAGCAGGTTAAGGCGGCGGCGCAGCGGGCGCAGCAAGTCACCGACCAGCAGGTCGATGCATGGGTCGAGGAGGGGGAAAAGCTCCGCGATCAGGCCGTGCAATGGGCTGAGGATGCAACGCAACAGGCGCAGCAGCGCATCGCTGAAATCGGCCATTCGCTGGAGGGCGTGCGCGACAAGGCGGCTGGCGCGTTTGGGCAACTGGAGCAGATTTTTGAGGAACGGGTGTCGCGGGCGTTACAACGGCTGGGCGTGCCGAGCCGGGATGATTTGCGCGGCATCGCCGAGCGTCTGGATGACATCAACCGGCGGCTCCAGGCGCTGGCCGAGGAGCGCCAGGCGGCGGCGCAAACAGCCCCGGCGCCGCAAGATGATTTGCAGTTGATCAACGGCATCGGGCCGGTGCTGGAAAGCAAGCTGAGGGCGGCGGGGATTCATTGCTATCGGCAGATTGCGCAGCTCACCGATGCTGAGATCGGTGATTTGCCGGTGGATGTGCTGCGGCGGATTCGCCGGGAGGACTGGGCGGCTCAGGCCCGCGAACTGCACGCCCGGAAGTATGGCGAAGTGTTGTAGATCAGCAGAGTGTCTGTCGCAGAGCCGCTGCGCCCCGCCCGGCGGCTCTGTTGGGGGAGGTTCAGGCGTTGAGGTCCGGAATGGCCTTGCTTTCCAGGCGGGCGATCTGATCCTTGATCAGGAGCTTGCGTTTTTTCAGCCGTTTCAGTTCGAGTTCATCGACCAGCGGGTCTTTCGCCAGGCGGGTAATCACGTCGTCCAGATCGCGGTGTTCGACGCGCAGCTCGACCAGCCGACGCTTGTAGTGTTCTACGTCATTTGTCTCCATAGGCGGGATCCTCCAAAAGAAAGCGCTGTTGTGGACGCCGACGCCGGTTTGCGGCGCTCGGTCTTCATCGATGGAGTCTAGTCCGCTGGGGCGCGGGCGGCAAGCGAATCCCTCTGACGCAACCGGCCTGAATTTCCGGTAAAGTTCCCGCCCTTGCGCAGGATTCCCGGAGAGTGAGCCATGACCGTGGCGGTCAAAAAACAGCAGTTCAATTTCAATAAACTTCAGAAGCGGTTGCGGCGCAATGTCGGTCGGGCCATTCAGGATTTCAACATGATCGAGGACGGCGACCGGGTGATGGTCTGTCTGTCCGGCGGCAAGGATTCGTTCGCCCTGCTCGATATTTTGCGGAATTTGCAAGCGCGTGCGCCGGTGAGTTTTGAGCTGATCGCGGTCAATCTCGACCAGAAACAGCCCGGCTTTCCCGAACACGTCCTGCCGGACTATTTGCGCCGGGTCGGCGTGCCGTTTCACATCATCGAGCAGGACACCTACCGCATCGTCAAGCGGGTGATCCCGGAAGGCAAGACCACCTGCGGGCTGTGTTCGCGGTTGCGGCGCGGCATTCTTTACAGCTTCGCCGCCGAGCAGGGCATGACCAAGATCGCTTTGGGCCATCACCGCGACGATATTCTGGAAACGCTGTTTCTGAATCTGTTCCACGGCGGCAAGCTCAAGGCCATGCCGCCTAAATTGTTGAGCGATGATGGCCGGCATGTGGTGATTCGCCCGCTGGCTTACTGCAAGGAGCGCGATTTGGCGGCCTACGCCGAAGCCCGCCAGTTCCCGATCATTCCCTGCAATCTGTGCGGCTCCCAGGAGAATCTGCAACGCCAGTCGATCAAGGCGCTGCTGCGGCAATGGGAAAAGCAATATCCGGGGCGGGTGGACAGTATTTTTGCCGCGTTGGGCAACGTCGCGCCGTCGCATCTGGCTGATCTGAAACTCTTCGATTTCGCCGGACTGGGTGCGCGGCAGAACGGCCCGACGCCGAACTGGCTGATCCCGGACGCTGGCGATGCGGTCACGGCGGATGAAGAGCAAACCCCGGCGGCGCTGGCCGGGCAACAGCCGATCGTGTGGAATGGACCGCTAACTGGAGAGCGCGGGCGTGGTCGGCGTGTTGCTGATCTGCTTGTTGGAGAAGCGGTCGAGCAACAGCGATGCGCAGAAAAGCGCGGCGAGGTGCAGGGTTAGAATCGCAAAACGCCAGGCATCAGGCAGTTCGTAAGCTTCGATAAAACCGGTCGCCAGCAAACTGCAACAGACATGCAGGCAAAAGAGCGGCAGCAAGTGGCGGCCGATCAGCGCCAGGGGTTTTAGCCAATGCAGAATCCTGGTCAGGGCGGGAGCCATCCAGAACGCCAGCGACAACAGGGCGAGGAAATTCAACAAGCGCAGGGGTCCGAGTTGCCATTTGTCCAGCAGCCAGTCTTGACCGTTCAGATCGAGATAGATGGGAATCCACGGCCATCGGCAACAGAAGAAAAAAATCGCCAATCCCGCCAGGATTGGCCACAGGGCCTTGGGCAAGGCCAGCGGTGGCGATTCCGGGTCTTGCTGAAAGCGCCTTCCCAACAGCAGGCCGCCGATCCAGAGCAACTGCCAGGCAAACAGGTTGAAAGCGCCCGGATCAATCACCAGCCAGCCGCCAGTGAGTGTGCCGATCATCCATTCTTTCAAGCCATAGTGCGCAGCCAGCCAGAGCAGCAGGCTGACCGCCAGCACCGTTCTCTCTCCAGTGCGGACTAAGGTGCGCATGATCCAGGGGGTGAACGCGATGAACACTAGATACATCGGCAGGATGTCGAGCAGCGGCGGTTGATACAGCAGCAGCAACGCGGAAAAAACCGCAGAAATGGATTGCTCCAGATAGAGGTGAATCATGTATTGACATCCTCCCCGCCCTAAAGGACGGGGATTCCTCTGTAGAGGGTACGATGCCCCGTACCGAGAACACTGAATGCTCTCTGATCTCCCCGGTGCAGCAAGCCGCACCGGTGGCACAACCGACCGGCGACAGGTCGGCCAAAACGAATGCTTTTGAACACGATTCAGGTTTTACGTCTTCGTCTTCCGAAGACAACCGCATACCTTTAGTTGCCAAAGAGCGAACGACCGTCGGTGGC
>JBDHRB010000441.1:0-2629 GCA_039807355.1 Candidatus Competibacteraceae bacterium | reverse complement strand
GCGATTGCTGCCCCGGCCGATACCGTGGAATTCCTGCGGCTGCGACTCGGCCCTCTGGAGCATGAACTTTTCGCCGTCCTCTGGCTGGACAACAAACACCGGGTCTTGGCCTTTGAGGAGCTGTTCCGGGGCACCATCGACAGCGCGAGCGTCTTTCCCCGCGAAATCGTCAAGTCGGCTCTGTATCACAACGCCGCCGCCTGCATCCTGTGCCATAACCACCCCTCCGGCGTCGCCGATCCCAGCCAAGCGGACAGGACCATCACCGCGCGGGTCCGGGAAGCCCTCAATGTCATAGAGGTGCGGACCCTCGATCATATCGTCGTCGGCGAAAAGCCCTATTCCTTCGCCGAACACGGGCTGATTTAGGGCGGTGCGGGAAACAGGCCGCGCGCAAGGACCGTTGCGCGGTTGTCCACCGGTTTCTAACCCCTTATTTCGCTTGAGGCTGGAAAGCGGCAAAAGGGTAGGGCGGAATTCTCGCCTTCTATAAGAAGGATGTTTCCATACTGCCGATTATCAGACATTGATACTTGTTAGGCCAAATATCATCTTTTTCCTAAAGGTGAATTTTCTAATTCATGAACAGGAACAAATTTAAAATAGTCACATAGCCTTTTAAGAATCTCTAAATCTTCAAAATAACTTGGGTCCTTATCATAGGACACAAAATTAGCATGGGCTTTATCATAAATTGGCTCTTCAGTTGGATCATAAATAATATCAGTTTTCATAAAGCTAGAATCTCTTATCTCCTTTATACTCTTAAAAAACACCCCAACATAAGTAAATTTTTTTCCAGATTGCCCTTCTTTATTTGCCCTTTCCCTTGATAAATTTGCCCTTTTATCACCGCAAGCCTTCATTGAATCTATCGTTCCAGCCTTCGAATTAAGTCTGCCAGAAAGCTCTGTTAGCCATTTCTTATGAGATGGTTGGGAAATTGCCTTTCCCTTAAAGGCCGCATGATGCAAGCGCATAACACCATTTTTTTCTCTCACATGGTCTCTATTTGTAATATCACGAAACCATATATCATTTGACTTTGCTGGCCTACCCGCTCTTAACGGTAAAAATTTATCTTCAAACTTCTTGAAAGATTGACAAAATAGACTTAAGAGCCCCGTTTTCATATCTGGAAAAGCCTTTTTTATGTTTTTTCCCATTGATATTCGCATAGATCAAAACAGAACCACCTGCATTAAAATCTATAAAGATTTCATTTTCTCCAATCAACCACTCCATACATACAGAACCATCTATTCCAGGCGCTGCATCAGGATATCTAAAATTTTTCGGAAGGTTAGATATCAGATTTTTTGCATCAGTTAGGACTTTCTCACCGATTGGTACGGCATCTTCTCCATCCCACCCAAAAAATGAATAATCACCGAATCCCTCAAACGGGTTATTTTCTTGATGAAATGTTCCGGCGAACGGATTAGTAGCGTAATCAAAAGTTGATGAATTTTGGTGTTGGACATATGGTTTTGGAATGAGTGAGTATGGATTAATTCTCCCGACATCACTTACTGGGCAACTTACGATAAATCCAGCAGTCATTGCAGCAAGCATGATTTTTTCTGGAAAAGTGCCAGAAATAGTTTTGTTATATCCAATATCATCCATAAACAGGCTCCAAAGAGTTGATCGTTTCTTCCGTTAGACAGGAGAAAAACATTCTTTTATTAATTTTATGGATGATCTCAAGCCCATCATCAAATCCATAATTAATTACATCTTCTATTTTTTGATCGTTAATATTGTATATTGTATCGACATCAATAATTACACCTTCTCTTTTTTCTCCATTTGACAAATTAGCAGATGCGGCCGGAACTATTTGTACAATGTTAATAAAATCCTTCACAGGAAACTCTATACGGATGTGGAAATTTTGGTTTTTCAGTTCTTGGCCGGCAACAGAAACTTTCATGTCGATCAAAGATATTTGATGTGCAATATCAGCAGACTCTATCAAATCCACATATTTCATCGAATACCTTGATACAGAAGCAACGATACCACTCTCCTTCAAATGCCCTATTATTTCTATAATTATCGGTTTGAATTTATCCCATCCAGGATAAGGGTAATCGCACCCGATAACGATACTTCGATCACTAATGCTAATGATATATTTTTTCCATATTAATCTAATCACTGGAACAAATTGCAAGTTTGGGTCCATGTCTCTCAACTGTTTTGGCACCTGAGCCGCAGGAAGACTTTCGATTAATGTTTTGTCATTTTTGTCCTCACGCTTGCCAAATAAAAAACCAGGAAAAATCTCCGACGCAGGAACAGTGCCTGAAAAACGCATTTCAAACACAGCCTGAATCAACGGCTCTTTTTTGAGTCTTTTTGGGAGCGGCCTGTCTTCTGGAAAATAAGCCATTTCTGTTAATTTCCTTGTTTTGTCATCGACAAGATAGCAGCCCACATATCGCATGTCATCACTAACAAATAGTTTACACATCATTCCATTGCGCTCGGTGACTTAACAGATTCCAGCAGGAAACGTGCCTACCATCATATAGACAAAATGTACTATTCTGTCTAAAGTCGGCGGGGCGAACCGCCGCAAGCCCTTGAATTCCTGCGGGTCCCCGAACCCCGACTTGAGACA
>JBDHRB010000440.1:0-2636 GCA_039807355.1 Candidatus Competibacteraceae bacterium | reverse complement strand
CCAGTTCTTCCACCGCGGCGAAACGGTCCGCTTCCACTTCGCTCGGCGTCATTTTCAGCAATCGGGCGGCTTCGCCGGGGTGTGGGGTCAAAATCCAGGGTTCGCGGAAGGCCGGCTCAGTCGCCAACAAATTCAGACCATCGGCGTCAACTACCAGCGGTTTATCGCTGGACAGAGCAGCGCGCAGCAGGGCGCGGCCCCAATCGCCGCGTCCAAGGCCCGGTCCGAGGGCAATGCTGGTCGCTCGATCCAGCAGCGGGGCCAGGGCGTCGGGGTGTTCGACGCCGTGAAACATCAATTCCGGGCGCACTGCGGCGTGCAGACCGGCGTGGGCAGCGCGGGTGGCGACGCTGACCAGTCCAGCGCCGCAGCGGGCGGCGGCTTCTCCGGCCAGACGCGCCGCCCCGGCCAACCCCAAGTCGCCGCCGATGACCAGCACATGGCCGAAATGACCCTTGTGGGCGCTGCGCGGTCGCCGGGGCAGCAGCAGCGGCAAATCCTCGCCGACATAGCGCCGGCTGGCCGGGTGTAGAGCGGGATAAATGTCCGCGGGAACCTGAAGATCGGCGAACTGCACCGCGCCGCAACAGCTAGGGCCGGAGCCGGTGAACAGGCCCTGCTTCAGGCCAATGAAGGTCAGGGTTGCAGCGGCGCGAACGGCGACGCCGAGCATCGCTCCAGTGTCGGCGTGCAGGCCGGAGGGAATGTCCAGGGCGAAAATCTCGGCGGGATGGGCGTTCAGGGTCTCTATCGCCTCGCGCCAGGCCCCGCTGACCGGACGCTCCAGGCCAGTGCCGAGAATCGCGTCCACTAGCAGTTCGACGCCGTGCAGCGCCGAGGCGTGGAACGGTTGCATGGCGACGGATGCCGCCTGGGCGTCGCGCCAGGCGGTTTGCGCCGCGCCGCTCAGTCGCTGCGGATCGGCCAGGGTCAGCACCTGAACTTCCAGTCCAGCCTGTTGGGCCAGTCGGGCGACCACATAGCCATCGCCGCCGTTGTTGCCGCTACCGCACAGCACGGCGATACGCCGCGCCGCCGGCCAGCGCTGGCGCAGATATTGAAAAGCCGCCTCGCCGGCCCGGTTCATCAACGTATAGCCGGCAATACCGCGCTCTTGAATGGCGATACGATCCAGTTCCCGCACCTGCGCGGCGCGGTACAGGTCCAAGGGCAGTTCACGCATGGGAGACCTCCTGAATGGCGCTCATCGCAACCGTTGACGCCGGAATGAGGCTCATTCTAGTCGTTTTGCCACGTCCTTGGCGGTGAATCGAGCCAGGGTTGCTTTTGCCCTATCGGAGTTGAAAATGTTGACCTCTTCCGTTGCGCTGACCGAGTTGGCCGCTCTGATCAAACGCTGGGGGCGGGAGCTGGGTTTTCAGCAGATCGGCATTGCCGACATTGATCTTGGCGCAGCGGAAACCCGGCTGCTCGACTGGCTGGCGGCGGGGTTTCACGGCGAGATGGACTATATGGCCCGGCACGGCGTCCGGCGCAGTCGTCCGGCGGAGTTAATTCCCGGCACGCTGCGGGTGATCGCGGCGCGGATGGATTATTTGCCGCCAGAGGCCGCTGATTCCGGGCAGGTCCTGGAGCAGCCGGAGCTTGGCTATATCTCACGCTATGCCCTGGGCCGCGATTATCACAAGCTGTTACGGAACCGCTTGCAGCGCCTGGCGGAGCGTATCGCCGCCACAATTGGCCGGTTCGGTTATCGGGTGTTTGTCGATAGCGCCCCGGTCTTGGAAAAGGCGCTGGCGGAACAGGCCGGGCTGGGCTGGATCGGCAAGCACAGCAATCTGCTGGATCGGCGCGCCGGTTCCTGGTTCTTCCTCGGTGAAATTTATGTTGATCTGCCCTTGCCGGTGGATCAGCCGGCCAGCGCTCATTGCGGACGTTGCACAGCCTGTCTGGAAATTTGCCCGACGCGGGCCATTGTCGCCCCGTACCGCGTGGACGCCCGGCGCTGCATCTCTTACCACACCATCGAACTGCACGGGCCGATTCCCGTGGAATTTCGCCGCGCCCTCGGCAACCGGATTTATGGCTGCGATGACTGTCAACAGGTCTGTCCGTGGAATCGCTTTGCTCAGGCGTCAGCGGAGCCGGATTTTCGCGCCCGGCACGGACTGGACGCGCCGCAGTTGGTCGCGTTGTTCGGCTGGGATGAGGCGGAGTTTTTGCGCCGCACTGAAGGTAGCGCTATCCGCCGCATCGGTCATGAGCGCTGGCTGCGCAATATCGCCGTGGCGTTAGGCAATGCGCCGCGTTCGCCGGAAATCATCAGCGCCTTGCAGTCCAGGCGAACCGATCCATCAGAGTTGGTGCGCGAGCATGTCATCTGGGCGCTGGCCGAACAGCAGCTTCGTTCATGACGCTAAATGCAGGCTGGGCGGCGCTGAATTTGTTGGCAATCGCTTCAGCCACCAAGCGATTCGCTTCCCGGTTCCAATGCTTGTCGAATGGGGCAACATGCAAACTGAGACCGGTGGCGCGGAGGTAATCCCGAAAGATGGGAGCGGTATCGACCACCTCAGCGCCAGCCTGTCGGGCAAGCTGCATGAAGCGGTTGCGCACCGGCGCATCAGGGATAGGCATTTCGAGCAAATGATCACGGTCGCTATCGAACACCAGCA
>JBDHRB010000439.1:0-2646 GCA_039807355.1 Candidatus Competibacteraceae bacterium | reverse complement strand
TCGAACATAAATTTCTTCTCCGCGATGAACGCTGGCGCACCCAGGTCGAGCGCTCAGTGCGGCTGCGGCAAGGCTATCTGACCAGCGACGCCCGTTGCTCAGTGCGGGTGCGGGTCGCCGAGGATCAGGGATTTCTCAATCTGAAAAGCGGCACGCTGGGCATTCAGCGCAGTGAATATGAATATCCGATTCCGCTGGCTGAAGCTGAAGAAATCCTCGACGCCCTGTGTGAAAAACCGTTGTTGGAAAAGACCCGGCATTACCTGCATTTTGGCGAGCATCTGTGGGAAATTGATGAATTCGCCGGGGACAACGCCGGATTGATCGTCGCTGAAATCGAATTAAGCCGGGTCGATGAACCGTTCGCCCGTCCCGACTGGCTGGGTGAGGAGGTTTCCCACGACATCCGCTACTACAACTCACAACTGGCCCGGCATCCGTACCGGAGTTGGTGATGGCGGAACGATTGATTCGCGTCAGCATTCCAGAACAGCGGCTGGAACTGCTGAACGCGCAGCGCGTAGTGGCGACCTACCCAGTCTCGACTGCGCTCAATGGCCCCGGCGAGCAACGCAACAGCGGATGCACGCCGTGCGGCTGGCACCGTATCCGCATCAAAATCGGCGCGGGACAGCCGATCAACGCAGTCTTTGTCGGGCGGCGTCCTACCGGCGAAATCTACCATCCTGAATGGGCGGCGCTTCATCCAGAACGGGACTGGATTTTGACCCGGATTCTCTGGCTGACCGGGCTGGAGTCTGGTCGCAACCGGGGCGGCGCTTGCGATACCTTGCGCCGGTTCATTTATATCCACGGCTGCCCGGATACCGCGCCGATGGGCGAACCGCGCTCGCACGGCTGTATTCGGATGCGCAACCGCGATCTGCTCGAATTGTTTGAGCAGGTCGAGGCGGGCGACCGGGTGTGGATCGGCGCCACCGCTACTTAGCGATCCTCGCCCAATCCGATGCCTCGGTGCAGCAGGCGGCGGGGCAAGCGTTCCGCCGGTTACTGGAGTTGATCCGTCAAGGGAATGCGCCGCGTACCGCCATTGACCAGATCCTGCGCGAGTTCAACGCCGACACCGTGAGCGGCTTCCGCGAGGCGTTCAGCGCGGTGCTGGAATCCAGCCTGGGGGAAAAGACCCTGAAAGCCTGGCCGGTGAGCAGCAAACATCCGAAGACGGATATTTGCGATTACCACGCTAAAGTCGATCTGTACGGATTAGGACCGGGTGTCTATCCGAAAGCGGAAGCGCCCAAGCCCCCCTTCCATCCTCACTGTTTTTGCGTCGCCGCCCCGCGCATCGACTTGATTAACCCGAAGCCGCGCTTTAATCCGAACGCCGAGCGGACATTTTTAGCGACATTGCCAGCCAAGGAAGCGGCGCAAGTCGCGGGCAGCTTTGAGAAAAGACGGCGCATTTTAGAGGACAAGGAATCGCTGGAGGGGATTTACAACGCGGGCAAGGATGAACTCTATCAGTGGAAGAAAATCGGAGATATTGAAGCCATGCCGGCCTTCATCAGAAGCAGTACCGTCCAGCAGGCCGAACGAGAGGCGCTCCGGCTGGGCGTAAAGTCGGCGGATTATCAACAGCGTTTGGATATTGCGAATATCGTTAATGATGCGCTTAATGTATTGGTCCAGCGTGGCCTGTCCCCGCCAGATCATCTCAAAATAGATGATCGTATTTTTGTAAAGTGGGCGCATGTAATGGGGGTATCGCTTGACGATTTGCCTGCTGCATTTACGTTTAATCGAAAAACCGGGAAGACTTGGATTTATCTCAATCCGCAAGCCCCTTACTGGATGAATCCAGCAGCGGAAGCCCAACAACAGCATCAAATTGGGCAATGGTCGAGTGATCATCCTGATCATGCAATTTGGCATGAACTGGGGCATCTCATTTTTTTTAGGCAGTCATCAACGCTTCATTGGTTGAATCCACCTCTCGCCCAATCGGAGATTCCGATTGCTGCGAAAATAGGGCGTCAAGCGAAAGAGTCTGTTCGAGAGTTTATGGCAGAAACCTTTGCTGCACTGCTGGCTGGCCGTTCCCTGCCTGCCGACATACTCAGCTTGTATCAGCAATATGGAGGCATCATTCCATGATTTTAAGATACCAAGATAACTGCAAGAATTGCGCTCACTACCGGGGCAATCAAACCTGCCAAGCGTTCCCGACCGAAATCCCTATCATCCTTTGGTCAGGGGAAAACCCACATGATGAACCCTATCCAGGCGATCAGGGCTATCGTTATGAAAGCCGACACTTGAGTATTCCGCCGATGGATGACGATGTTGATGAATTTGAAGAGCCGGAAACTCAGCGCCAGGCCGCTTGACCATGCCCCTCCCGCAACCTGTCATCATCGGCAATGCCTCCCCCTGTGGATCACCCTGTGGATAAGCCGGTTTAATCCCGCCCCGCCCGGAGTTACCCCTCCACCCGCCAGCACAGGGCGAACAGTTTGTAGTGCGGCAGGCGGTCTTCGTCGGTGATCGTTTCCACATACTGGGTCTTGAGGTACTGGCCCTGATCGCGGGCGGTCTTGACCACGGTGATCGTCAGCGCCTCCTTAATCGCCGCCTCCAGTTCCAACAGAGTTTCATAGACCGCCTCCAGTCCGTCGCGGGCTTCCA
>JBDHRB010000438.1:0-2652 GCA_039807355.1 Candidatus Competibacteraceae bacterium | reverse complement strand
AACGCGCCGCTGGAGCCGCTAAAGCCAGTCGGCTTGTTGTCGTCGCGCCCCAGCCAGACCACCGCCAGTCGGTTGCCGCTGAAACCGGCGAACCAGCTATCGCGGTAATCGTCAGTGGTGCCGGTCTTGCCCGCCAGATTCAGTTCCGGCGACAGCTTGCTTTTGACCGCGCTGGCGGTTCCGGCGCTCACCACCCGCTGCATGGCGTGGGTAATCAGATAGGCCGGGCCGGGTTCGACCGCTTTTTCCACATCCAGACTGTAATGCTGCAAGGATTGGCCGTTAGCGTCGGTGACTTCCCGAATGGCGCGCAAGGGAATGCGGAAACCGCCGCTGGCGATGCTGGCGTAGACCTGGGCGATTTCAAAAGGCGAAGCGTCGAGTGCGCCGAGCAGCAGCGAGGGATAGGGCTTCAGATCGCGCTGAAAGCCCAGCCGGCGCAGCATTTCGATGACGTTGATCACATCCATGTCCAGGCCGACCCGCACCGCTGGAATGTTGTAGGAGCGGGCCAGAGCGTCGCGCAACGCCACCCGGCCATGATAGCGCTTGTCGTAATTGGCCGGAGTCCAGCGCCGCCCGCCGGAGGTGTAGACCAGCGGACTGTCCTTCAACAGGGTCATCAAGGTGTAGCGAGCCGGTTGCTCCAGCGCGGTCAGATACACCACCGGTTTGATCAGCGAGCCGGCCAGGCGCTTGGCGTCCAGCGCCCGGTTAAAGCCCAACGTCTTCGGTTCGCGGTCGCCGACCAGCGCCAACACTTCGCCGTTTTGCGTATCGGTGATGACCGCCGCGCCTTGCAGGGGCCGGGACTGACGCTGGGTTTTTTCCAACTCCGGCAACTGGCTGGCCAGGATATTTTCCGCCACCGCCTGGGTGCGCGGGTCCAGGGTGGTGAACACGCGCAGCCCTTCGGAGAGCAGATCATCCGCTTTGTAGTATTGCCGCAATTGCCGTTGCACCAGGTCCAAAAAGGCCGGATAGGCGGTGATGCCGCTGGCGGTTTTCGGCGTCACGTCCAGCGCCAGCTCCTTGGCCGCCTGCGCGTCTTCCAGACTGATCAAATTTTGTTCGGCCATGATGTCCAGCACCAGGGCGCGGCGCTCCTTGGCCCATTCCGGATGCTTGCGCGGGTCATACAGCGAAGGGCCTTTGATCAGGCCGACCAGCAGGGCGATCTGGTGCAAGTCCAGCTCCTCCAACGCTTCGCCGAAGTAGAACTGACTGGCCAGACCAAATCCGTGAATCGCCCGGCTGCCGTCCTGACCGAGATAAATGGCGTTGCTGTAGGCTTCCAGAATTTCATTCTTGCCGTAGCGCGAGTCGATCAGGATGGCCATCAGCACTTCGTTGATCTTGCGCTTGAAGGTGCGCTCATTGCTCAGGAACAGGTTCTTGACCAACTGCTGGGTCAGGGTGCTGCCGCCCTGCACGGTGCGCCCGGCGCGTAAATTGGCGACCAACGCCCGGAAAATCCCCTTGGGGTTGATTCCGGCGTGTTCAAAAAACGAGCGGTCTTCCACCGCCAGCAGAATATCCACCAACGCCGGCGGCAGGTCCTCGCCTTTGAGCAGGATGCGGTCTTCATAATGCGAGGGATAAATACCGGCGATTTCCGGGGGGTCCAGGCGCAGCAGTCCCGGTTTCTCCTGACCGTCCAGACTGGCGATTTCCACCAGAATATTGCCGGCGAAGGTCAGGCGCAGTCGGCGGGCCGGTTCGGTCGCATCCCAGAAGGTGAAATTGCGGGTCGCCACTTCAAAGACTTCGCCGTTGCGCGCATAGCTGCCGGATTTGGTCGGCGATTCGCCGCCATTGGGCGGCGGTGCGCAGACTTGCGGCTTGGGCGGCGCTTTACGCTTGAGGCGGCGCTTGTTGTCATCGGGCGGCGGCGGCGGCGCTTCCGGGCAGTTGACATCGCGGTAACGCAGTAACTTGAGTTCTTCGGCGAAAGCGTCGGCGCTCAACGCCATGCTTTCAAACAGTTCAAGCGGTCGCGCATAAACCTTGGCCGGCATCGCCCAGCGCTTCTGGTCAAATTCGGCGCGAATCACCGCATCCAGGTACAACATATAAGCGCCCAGACCCAGTGCGCCCAGCAACACCCCGCCCAACAGCAGGGAAAAAATCAAAGATAACAGTGAGCGCACCATACTCAGCGGCCACGGCGCTGTTTTGCGCACCCATCGACTTTTTGCCATATCAATTCCTGTCAAGCGCGGCGGCGGGACTCAGCCCGCCAGGCCAACGCCGGTGATTCTGTCTTATCCTAGGCAGCGAACCTGCACAGAGAGGAGAGGCGCTCCATGCCATCCGCTGATGAATCCTTTATTCAATCCGCCTTGATCGCTGCATTGCAACAAGCGGAGCATTATCCGCATCCGGTCGCCGGGGTGGAGCATCGGCAAACCCATATTTCCCACATCCTGCTCGCCGGTGATTATGCCTATAAAATCAAAAAGCCGGTTAATCTGGGGTTTGTCGATTTTACCAGCCTGGCGCGTCGCCACTACTACTGTGAGCAGGAACTGCGCCTGAATCGCCGCCTGGCCCCGGCGTTGTATCTGGACTGCGTGCCGATTGGCGGCAGCCCCAGCCAGCCGCGCCTGGGCGCGACGCCAGCGATTGAATACGCAGTGCGGATGCGCCGCT
>JBDHRB010000437.1:0-2654 GCA_039807355.1 Candidatus Competibacteraceae bacterium | reverse complement strand
ACATAAACCCGCAAATTTGTTATGTTAATGGGTCATGGCGCGAGCAGCGCAACACAAAAAGGGCAGGGCGATGCTGGAAGAAAATATTCTCAAAATCATCGAATTGCGTCATGACGCACCGTATGCGGTTTTAGGGCCGCACTATGACCGCCAGGAACGGGCGCTGCTGATTCGCGCCTTTCTGCCGGCTGCGGAACGCGCTTATGTCGCGCCGGCGGATGGCAGCGCTCCACAGGAGATGACCCGCCTACATCCAGCAGGACTGTTCGCGCTCCGATTGCCCGGCCTCACCGACCTGGAGTATCAGTTGCTGACCGTCAGCGCCGACGGCCAAACCGCAACTTTTCCCGATCCCTATGCGATTCGTCATTTCTCGTTCAATCGCGCTGACGGTCAGGCGTTCCAGCAGGGAACCCTGGAGTCGCTGTATTGCAAACTGGGCGCGCATCCCCGCTTGAAAGACGATGTGATGGGGGTGAACTTCGCCCTGTGGGCGCCGCACGCCAGCCGGGTCAGCGTGGTCGGCGTGTTCAACCGCTGGGATGGTCGCCGCCATTTGATGGAGCGCCATGAATCCGGGGTTTGGGAGTTGTTCATCCCCGGCCTCGGTTCCGGCGAGCTGTACAAGTATGAAATCCGCACCGAAGCAGGCGTGGTGTTTCTGAAAACCGACCCGCTGGCCTTCCACACCGAGATTTATCCCGACACCGCCGCCCTGGTGTGCGACCTCCAGCACGGTTACGCCTGGAGCGATGGCCGATGGATGGCGCGGATGCTGGAAACGCCGGGCTGGGAATGGCCGGTCGCCACGCATCGCGTCATGTTCGGCGTCAACGTCGGCCCCGGCCAGGTGTCCTGCTACGCCCAGTTGGCCGAGATCGTCCTGCCGTATCTGCTCAAGCAGCACTGCACCCATGTTGAACTGAGCTTCTGGACGCCCGGCGAGACGGTAGCCAGTTACTTCACGCCCAATCCGCGCTATGGCCGCCCCGAAGAACTGATGGCGTTCATCGACGCCTGCCACCAGCGCGACATCGGGGTGATTCTCGACTGGATTCCGGCGCTGATTCCGCGTGAGGGTCAGGAGCTGACCTGGTTCGATGGGACGCGCTTGTACGACATCGACGTTGCCGATTCGCCGGACCGCCTGGCGTTTAACCTGACGCAACCGGAAGTGCGCAATTTCCTGGCGGAGAACGCCCGGTTCTGGCGGCAGGTTTACCACATCGACGCGCTGCGCACTGAAACGCGCACCCTGATCGCCCGGTTCGGCGCCGCCGAGCGGGCCAACCATTTGCGCTTTCTGCTGCGCGACGACGCTCCGCAAGCGACGTTGAATCCCGCCGAGCGCGATGCCCTGAGTCAGGGGCGACACGCCAACCCGCACGCGGTGCTGGGGCCTCATGCGCTGGGCGAGTCCGGGTTGACCGTGGTGCGCGCCTTCCTGCCGGAAGCCAGCGCCGCCTGGCTCACCCTGGCAGATCAGCCGCAGGCGCTCTACCCCTTGTCGCGGGTGGATGAGCGGGGCGTGTTCGAGACCACGGTTGCCGCCGCCGCGCCGCAACTGCGCTACCAAATCCACGCCATTGAACGCGGCCAGGCGCAAGTTTTTACCGATCCCTACGCGCTGAACGTCTCGCTGCTCAGTGACCAGGACTGCCGGTTGTTCGCCGAGGGCAATCATTATCAGATTTATCAGAATCTCGGCGCACATCCTTACACCGTTGCCGGGCAGCGCGGCGTCAATTTCGCGGTCTGGGCGCCGAACGCCCAACGGGTCAGCGTGGTCGGCGCGTTCAATCACTGGGATGGACGCCGGCATCCGATGCGCCTGCGGCCCGGCGCTGGAATTTGGGAGCTGTTCATGCCCGGTCTGGCGGAAGGCGAGTTGTATAAATTTGAAATTCTGGCGCGCAACGGCCACGTTTTTCTGAAAACCGATCCCTTCGCTTTCCATACCGAAACGCCGCCCGGCACCGCCAGCGTGGTCTATGACCCGGCGGGCAAGCATGTCTGGCGCGACGCAACCTGGTTACAGGAGCGCAGCCGCAAACCGGCCTGGCGCGAGCCGGTGGCCATTTATGAAGTCCATGCCGCATCGTGGCGGCGCAACCCGGACGGCGAATTTCTTTCCTATCGGGAACTGGCTGATCAACTGATTCCCTATGTGCTGGAAATGGGCTTTACCCATATCGAATTTCTGCCGCTGGCCGAGCATCCCTACGGCCCGTCCTGGGGCTATCAGATTTCCAACTTCTACGCGCCGACCGCCCGGTTTGGCCGCCCGGATGATCTGATGGAATTGATCGACCGCTGCCACCAAAGCGGGATTGGCGTGATTCTCGACTGGGTGCCGGCGCATTTCCCCAAGGACGCCCACGCCATGGCCTGGTTCGACGGCACTTGCGTCTACGAACATGCCGATCCGCGTCAGGGCGAGCATCCCGACTGGGGAACGCTGATTTTCAATTATGGCCGGCATGAGGTGGAAAACTTCCTGATCGCCAACGCCCTGTACTGGCTGGAGGCTTTCCACTTCGATGGTCTGCGCGTCGATGCAGTGGCCTCGATGCTGTATCTGGATTATTCCAAGAAGGACTGGATTCCCAACAAATACGGCGGCAACGAGAATCTGGAAGCCATCGAGTTCATCA
>JBDHRB010000436.1:0-2656 GCA_039807355.1 Candidatus Competibacteraceae bacterium | reverse complement strand
CCTCGGCCTGGGTGGCCAAATGGGTGACCTGGCGGCGCAACCGGGTAATGGTTTGCTCCAGATCATTCAGGTTGTTGCTCATCGCGCCGACGCCCTGATCAACCCGGGCGCGGAAGATGCTGCTCTCACCCATCTGGTTGACCAGGTTGTTCAACAGCGCGGCGCTGACGCGGATGGCGTCCGCGGGCGCGGCGGCGGGCGCCGGTTTTTCGACCGGTCGCGCCGCCAGCGCAACCGTAGCGGGCGCGGCGGCAAGGCGCGGCGGCGGTTCCGCCGGCTGGCCGCCCAGCACCCCATGCAGCCGTTCAATCAATTCAGGGCGGGGGCCTGGCTGCTGGCCGCTGACCACGCCAGCCAGCATTTGGTGCAGTTGATCGAGCGCACCCTGCACCTGTTCCAGCACCGGGGCGGACATTTTTAAAGCGCCCTTGCCCAGCGCATCCAGCACCGATTCAGCGGCATGGGCCACATCGCCGACCGTCATAAAGCCGGCCATCCGCGAACTGCCCTTCAGGGTGTGCATCTCCCGGCGCAGGTCATTGAGCAGTTCAACATTGTCCAGCTCATCGCGCAAACGCAACAACAGGGTATCGCTGGAGTCGAGAATTTCTCCGGCCTCGGCCTGGAAAACCTGCACCAGCTCCTGATCGAGTTCGGTCATCGCCCGGAATGAACCGGTCTCGGCGACCAGCGCCGGCTGAACAACCCCGGCGGGTTGGGCCTGCGGCGGCGTTCCACCGGTCACTCCATCGGCTAACTGGTGCAAATCGTCGATCAGCTCGACAGCCGCCGCCGGGCTGACGCCGCTGGCCGCTTCGGCCAACATCTGATTCAAGCGATCCAGGGCGTGTTGCAGGGTGTCGAGTATTGCCGGCGTGGCCTGACCGAGACCCTTGCCCAGCGCATCCAGCACTGATTCGGCGGCATGGGCCAAATCGCCGACGGTCATAATCCCGGCCATCCGCGAACTGCCCTTCAGGGTATGCATTCCGCGCCGCAAGTCGTTGAGCAATGCGGTATTGTCGGGTTCCGCGGCCAGACCTTGCAGGATCAGGTCGCTGGCGTCGAGAATCTCGGCGGCTTCGTATTGGAAAACCTGGGCCAATTCCAGATCAATGGCCGGGGTCTTGGCCGGCTCAGGAGCTTTTGCTTCAACCGGCGCGGGCAATCCAATCGGCGCTGGCGCTTCGGCCACTACCGGCGCGGGCAATGCAACCGGCGCTGGCGCTTCGGCCACTACCGGCGCGGGCAATTCAATCGGCGCTGGCGCTTCAACCGGCGCTGGCAATTCAACCGGCGCTGGCGCTTTCGCCACTACCGGCGGCGCTTCAACCGGCGTTGTCTGTGACAGCGCCTCGACGCGGGCTGTCACAATCGGTAGTTGCTGCAACGCCCGCTCGGCTTGTGCGCCTTGACTGAGCAACCCTTCTAAAACCACTGTCGCTTCGTCAAGCAGTTCAGCGATTGCCGGCGTCGCCGCCAAGGCGCCGTTCAGCATCTGATTGAGCAGATTTTCAAAGCACCAGGCAAAATCACCGATCATCAGCGCACCGACCACGCGACCGCTGCCCTTGAGCGTGTGAAACGCCCGGCGCAGCGTGGTCAGCGCCTGACGATCTTCAAAATGCGCCCGCCAGATCGGCAGGTGCTTGCGGATGGTCGCCAGTTCGCCATGCGCTTCTTCGAGAAATACCTCGACAAATTCCGCATCGGCGTCCGGGGCGAAGATCGACGGCGACGCTCCGGGAGTTGTCTCCAGCGGCTGTGGAGACGGTTCCGGGGCGGTGCGCAGGCAACCCGGCAAGGATCGGGCCTGAGCGGTCAACGCCGCCAGCGCCTCCAGTTCGCCAGGGCGGCGCGGCGCGGCCCCAACCAGCGGCTCCAAAGCGGTCACTGCGGCGGCGACCAGCTCCAGCACTTCATGGCGCACCGGCAAGCTGCCTTCCAGGACCTGATTGAGCAGGCTTTCCAGTTCCCAGGCGAAATCGCCAATCACCAAGGCGTTGACCATCCGCCCACTGCCCTTGAGGGTATGAAAGGCCCGGCGAATGGCGGTGAGCGCCGGTCGGTCGGTGAGATCCTCGCGCCAATGCGCCAATTGCTCACGCATGGCCTCCAGTTCGCCACGCGCTTCTTCGATAAACACTTCGGCGAACTCCGGATCGGTGTTGTCCAGACCAATCAAGCGGAGTAAGTCTTCAGCGTCCTCTACAGCGTCTTCGGCGGGATTTGGGGGATTTTCCGCCCCCTCCAACAGTTCGGGCGTCTGATTCAGGATCATGATCGGCGCTTCAGAGATAGAGGCCGTTGGCGCGGCAGGTTGCGCCGGCTCAAGCGCGGGCAAGGTTAAATCGAGCGAGTCGAAATCCAGTCGCCCCGGTGCGGCGGGTTGCGCCGGCTCAAGCGCGGGCAGGGTTAGATCGAGCGAGTCGAAATCCAGCCACCCCGGCGCGGCAGGTTGCGCCGGCTCAAGTACAGGCAGGGTTAAATCGAGCGAGTCGAAATCCAGCCGCCCCGGCGCATCCGCCGTCGTAGACCGGGCCTGATCCGGACTGGATGCGACTGTCGGTTGGGCGCGGCGCGGCGGATCCGGGAGTGCTTGCAGATTGGCGGGTAATCCCAGCAGGGTGTCCAGTTGCGCCAGATGGGTTTCGGC
>JBDHRB010000435.1:0-2665 GCA_039807355.1 Candidatus Competibacteraceae bacterium | reverse complement strand
ACAACATACACGCCGGCAGATTGAAATGGTTTCCATGCGGAAATATTTCTGCCGTTATCAAGCGTAACAGAATTTGTTTGAGAGAAAAGATGAAGAGAAAAAAAACAGACCAGAAGAAAAATATTTTTCATACGTCATTACCCTTTAACACTTCCTGCCATAATGCCTTTAATGTACTGTTTCTGCACAAAGAGAAAGACCAATAAAATCGGCAGAACGGTCAGCACCGAGCCGGCCATCATTAATTCCGTATCGGGCGCATGCTCGCCCATAAGATTTCCCACGGCGACCGGAAGCGTGTACATAGCATCATCCGTCATAATAATCAAAGGCCAGAGAAAATCATTCCACGTTCCCATAAAAGTAAAAAGCCCGAGCGTTACTAAAATAGGTTTTGTCAGCGGAAGAATAATGCGCCAATAAATTTCTATTTCAGTTGCGCCGTCAATTTTTGCCGCTTCAATCAAACTCTCCGGAAGCGAAAGCGCATATTGCCGGATGAGAAAAATTCCGAAAATACTGGCTAATCCCGGCACGAGAATTCCCCAATACGTATTCACCAATCCCATTTTATTCAGCATTAAAAACAACGGAAGCATTGTTACCTGCGCCGGAACAATCATTGACGCAATCAAAAATTTAAACAGCTTATCTCTCCCGCGAAACCGAAATTTTGCAAATGCATATCCCGCCAGCGAGTTGATAATTGTTGAAAGCGCCGTAACGCCGAGTGAAACGAGAAAACTATTGAACACATATCTGCCGATATTTAAACGGGTGAACAGCGTTATATAATGTTCAAACGTAATGGTTGAAGGAAAAAATTTCGGCGGAAAGGTATTGGCATCCCCGCTCGGCATAACGGAAGCGGAAATCATCCACAGCAGAGGCGTAAACGTTATAACGCTGATAAGCATTAAGAGAACATATAAAAATATTTTTTTCAATGTTGTTTTCATTCCGCCGCTCCTTTTTGCATTCGCAGCTGCACTATTGAGAACAGAAGGATAATAGCAAACAACACAAACGCCACGGAAGCGGAATATCCCATGCTCCACCAGCGAAAACCGTGCTGATACATCAGCAGCACAATGCTGATGGTGGCGTACTGCGGACCTCCCTGTGTCATTACATATGGTTCGGCAAAGAATTGAAAATATCCGATCATCGTTGTTAATCCGATGAAGAGTGAAGTCGGCGCCAGCATGGGAATGGTAATTGTTCTGAACTGCTGAAACGACCCTGCGCCGTCTATTCTTGCCGCTTCGTATAATTCTTCAGGAATATTTTGCAAGCCGGCAATAAAAATAAGCATGTTGTAGCCGAAATTTTTCCACACCGCCAGAAGAATCATCGCCGGCATTGCCCACGCCGGATCGCCGAGCCAATCAACGGCAGAAATTCCGAACCAGCTTAAGACAAAATTAATCAGTCCGAAGCGGGGATGATATAAATATCTCCACACTATGGCGACCGCTACCAGCGTTGTTACCACAGGAGCAAAAAAGAAAAACCGAAATACGCCTTTGTATTTTACCAGACGAGATTGAAGCAGCAGCGCCGTGCCGAGCGAAACAAGAACGGAAACCGGTCCGCCGGCGATAACAAAATAGAGCGTGTTGCCCAGCGCTTTCCAAAACAACGGATCGTGAACAAGGTTGACATAATTTTGAAATCCGACAAAACGCAGATAGGAAATATTGCCGAGCGAATAAATATCAAAATCCGTAAAGCTGAGCGCAAACGCCGCAATAATCGGAATAAAAAAGAAGATCAACAGCGCGCTCAACGCCGGGGCGAGAAACATCCATGCTACTGTTTGCGTCGTAGATTTCTTCATTTATTATTTTGGTAATTTCCCTGATTCAAAAAGCCAGCGGCGTTTCGTTAAAAATTGATCAACGTACGAATCCAGTTCTTTCAAAATTTCCGTGTTCGGTTTGGTCTGCCGCGCTGCCGTTTCGGAAAAATCCTGAATTTTTTGCGCAATCTGTTCCCATTCAGGAATTTTTGCCGGCGAGCGCACTACCGTAAACTGCGTTAGAAATGCCTGCATCAGTTCATTCTTCGTCAGCAGTGTATCGTTCCACGATTCTTTTTGCGCCGGAAGATTTCCGGTGAGTTGGTAAAACTGAAGCTGCACGTTCGGCTGAGAAAGATATTCAATAAATTTCCAGACCGCCTCTTTATGGGGAGAATGTTTGAAGATAACAAAACTCGAACCGCCCGGAAGCGAAACTCCCGGCAGCGAATCCGTTCTGCCCGGAAGCGGAGCCGTTCCCCATTTTCCTTTTAACTCCGGAGGAAGCCGCCGCTCGAATTCGCCGATATTCCACGGACCGGTGATATACATTGCAAAATATCCTTCGGCAAATCCTTGATAGACATTCATCACTTCCATCATTGAAGAAGGAGCCAGCCGTTCTTCATAAAAGCTTCGAAGAAAATCGTATCCTGTTTTAAATTCTTTTCCCGAAAAATTTCCTCTCGTCATGTTATCTTTCAGCAGCGTTGAGCCGGCTTCCATGCCGAAAAGGACCGAAGGAAGCCATTCATTAGTCGGGAGAAATATTGCATAGCGTTTGCGCTTTCCGGAATTCACTATTTTCCGGGAAACATCTTTCAGTTCATCCCACGTTTTCGGCGGATGAGTATAACCAACGGC
>JBDHRB010000434.1:0-2666 GCA_039807355.1 Candidatus Competibacteraceae bacterium | reverse complement strand
CATGTCGATTGCGCCGTGTTCGAGCAGAAACTCGCTGCGCTGGAAACCTTCCGGCAGCTTCTCGCGCACGGTCTGCTCGATGACGCGCGGGCCGGCGAAACCGATCAGCGCCTTGGGTTCGGCGATGTTGATGTCGCCGAGCATGGCCAGACTGGCGGATACCCCGCCGGTGGTCGGATGGGTCAGCACCGACAGATAAGGCACGCCATGTTCAGCCAGTCGGGTCAACGCCGCGCTGGTTTTCGCCATTTGCATCAGCGACGCCAGCGCTTCCTGCATCCGCGCTCCGCCGCTGGCGGCGAAGCAGATCAGGGGAATATGTTCCTGCAACGCGCTTCGGGCGGCGCGGACGAAGCGTTCGCCGACCACCGAACCCATTGAACCGGCCATGAATTGAAATTCAAAGGCGACCGCGATCACCGGCATCCCTTTGAGCAGACCGCGCAAAGCGATCAAGGCGTCTTTTTCTTCGCAGGCTTTTTGCGCCTGCGTCAGCCGCTCCTTGTATTTCTTGCTGTCCTTGAATTTCAGGAAGTCGGTCGGCTCGATGTCCTCACCGATTTCCGTCACGTCGGTCTCGTCGAGAAAGCTGCGCAGCCGCTGACGGGCGCCCAGGGGCATGTGATGACCGCACTTGGGGCAGACCCGCAGATTGCGCTCCAGCTCGGCACCGTACAGCACCGAGCCGCATTCTTCGCATTTGCTCCACAGTCCTTCAGGAATTTGGTGCTTGTTGCGCCCATCGGTGCGGATCCGGGTCGGCACCAGTTTTTCGTACCAGCTCATTGCGCCTCAGTCCTCACGCCCTATACGCTCGCCTTGGACATGGCTTGGCGCATCGCGGCGAGCAGTGCCGCGACTTCGTGACGCATACGTTCCGGTTCCTCGGCCAGTTCGGCGATTTTGCTGACCAGGGCGCTGCCCACCACCACCGCATCGGCGACCTGGGCAATGGCCGCGGCGGTCGGCGGGTCTTTGATGCCGAAACCGACGCCGAGCGGCAGCGCGGTGTAGAGGCGAATCGCCGCCAGTTTCTCGGCGACTTCGGTGACGTTGAGCGCCGCAGAGCCGGTCACGCCCTTGAGCGAGACATAGTAAAGATAGCCGCGCGCCCATTCCGCGACGTTGCGCACGCGCTCGGCAGTGCTGGTCGGGGCCAGCAGGAAGATCGGATCGAGGTTGGCGGCAATCAGCCGCGTCGCCAGTTCCGCCGCTTCCTCGGGCGGCAGATCGACGGTCAGCACTCCATCTACCCCGGCTTCGCGGGCGCCGGCGACAAAGGCGTCATAGCCCAGGCTTTCAATCGGGTTGAGATAACCCATCAGCACCAGCGGGGTTTCCGTGTCGGTCTGGCGGAATGCGCGCACCAGATCGAATACGCCGCGCAGGGTCATGCCCTGGGTCAGCGCCCGTTCGCAGGCTTTTTGAATGACCGGGCCATCGGCCATCGGGTCGGAAAAGGGAACGCCCAGCTCCACCAGATCGGCGCCGGCTGCGACCAGGGCGTGCAGCATTGGCACGGTTTGATCCGGGTGCGGATCGCCGGCGG
This sequence comes from Candidatus Competibacteraceae bacterium, assembly GCA_039807355.1. Taxonomy (GTDB): domain Bacteria; phylum Pseudomonadota; class Gammaproteobacteria; order Competibacterales; family Competibacteraceae; genus UBA2383. The sequence goes on along the minus strand of JBDHRB010000434.1, from coordinate 1,117 downwards.
TGATGTAGGGAATCAGGGCCTTGCGGCCAGCGCGGCGCAATTCCTGGAAACGGCGGGTAATGCGATTCATACGGTACGACTCTTGGAAGCGGTGTCAAAACAGCTCCCGCCGGTGAGCGGGAGCTGCGCGGCAATCGGGGAGGTGATGAGGCTATAAGGCAATGCCTTCCAGCGCGGCGATGGTATTGATGTCCTTGTCGCCGCGCCCGGACAGGTTGACGATGATGCGCTGATCCGGGCGCAGGGTCGGGGCCAGTTTCGTCACATAGGCCAGAGCGTGGCTGCTCTCCAGCGCCGGAATGATGCCTTCCGTCAGGGTCAGGTCATGGAAAGCGCGCAACGCTTCTGCATCGGTGACCGAGACGTAATGCGCCCGGCCAAGGTCTTTCAGCCAGGCGTGTTCTGGCCCGACGCCGGGGTAGTCGAGACCGGCGGAGATCGAGTGGGTTTCGGTAATCTGGCCGTGTTCGTCATTGAGCAGATAGGTGCGGTTGCCATGTAGCACGCCGGGTCGGCCCGCGCATAACGTCGCGGCGTGATGCCCGGTTTCGATGCCGGAACCGGCGGCCTCGACACCGTAAATGGCTACGTCGCTGTCGTTGAGAAAGGGATGGAACAGACCGATGGCATTGGAGCCGCCGCCGACACAGGCGACCAGCGCATCGGGCAGGGCATGGTGTTCGGCGAGCATCTGTTCGCGGGCCTCGCGGCCAATCACCGCCTGGAATTCGCGCACCATCAGCGGGTAGGGATGCGGGCCGGCCACCGTGCCGATCATGTAAAAGGTGTTATCCACGTTGGCCACCCAGTCGCGCAGCGCTTCGTTCAGCGCGTCCTTGAGGGTGCGCGATCCAGAAGTGACCGGCTGTACGGTTGCCCCAAGCAGGCGCATCCGGTAGACGTTCAGCGCCTGGCGCTGGATGTCCTCCGCGCCCATGTAAACCACGCATTCCATACCCAACCGGGCGGCGACGGTGGCGGAGGCCACGCCATGCTGACCGGCCCCGGTTTCGGCGATCAGGCGGGTTTTGCCCATCCGTTTGGCCAGCAGCGCCTGACCGACTGTATTGTTGATCTTGTGCGCGCCGGTGTGATTGAGGTCTTCACGCTTCAGGTA
>JBDHRB010000433.1:0-2673 GCA_039807355.1 Candidatus Competibacteraceae bacterium | reverse complement strand
CGACGGCGCTTTGCGCCGAGAACCCGAAGTTCGACAACTCGCGCCCCGTTCGTCGGCGCGAAGCGCCGACGAACGCTCCGGTTCAGCGGCGGGCCACGCAGCGGACCGTCCGCTGCAACCGGTTGTTATGCGCCCCTTTGCCGCCGCCGTTCTTGATGTCCGTGAATCGATCGGATCAAGTCCTGCAAACCCTCGTCGTAAGGCGCGAAGAACGCGACCCTTCGGTCCTTGAGCGTGGCTGGTAACGCTGTTGTGGCGACCCCTTGAAGGACCACTGGAAGGAGCACGGTACTCTTTGATTCCTTCTCTCGCATCCGGACAGCATCAATCTCTTCTCGTACCCACGCCGACTCCAAGGAAGCCGGAGACAGAAGGGCAACCAGATAGTCGCAACCAGCCACGCCTTCCGCAACCTTCGTGTGAATCGAGTCGCCGACAAGCACCTCTCGCTCATCGAGCCACACGTCGAGCGTCCTCTCCTGTAGGTCTGCGGCAAGACGTCGAGCGACGTTCTTGTCCGCGTGCGAGTAGGAAATCATGACACGTGGTACATGTGTCGGTCCAATTTCCGCTGGTACCGGCAACTTCCTCTCGAGAGCGACAGCCCCTTCTTCGAGAGGCATCGGCCACACGATAAGCCGACCATAGCCACGACTACGCTTTCCACCGATTCCGAAGAATCGGACTTTTTCCAAGCCACCTTCGACGATTCGGATCACGTCGTCGAGGGTAGCTGAAAGGGTTCCGAGCGCCGGATTCTTGTTGTTCAGGAATTCACGGATGCCCCGAGCGACTGGATTCAAATAGGTCACCTCAAAGCCAAGAAGCGACCAACGGTTGATGTGTTCTATCTCGAATAGCGCGCCGGGCTTTGCTTGCCCAGTCGCTGGATCAATTGAGACCGAAGTCGTCGAGTCCGTAGCGTGCGCTACAAGCGACGCCAATGTGTACTCGTCTACCACCGCCAGATGGGAGAATGCCTCTCGAACATCTGGCGGCCCAGGCCAGCGTCGAGTATCGATTCTCGCAGCATCAATACGCGCTGGCCTGCGGTCCGGCGGCAGGAAGTCCATGAGCGAAGTGAGATTCCCTTCGGTCAGAGCCTCGGCAATGGCCCAACGCCCGCCGTCTCCTTGGAGTTCCGGGACGAGACCAGTTCGTGACAACCGGAACCAACTTGTGAACCATGCAACACCGCCCCGAGTTCGGACCGGGATGGCCAATAGGCTGGCCGAAGAGAAGCGCACGAGGCTCGAGGAACTTCCACCGTGATGGTAGTTCGAAAAGCCGAAGATAGAACAAGAAGGGCAACGGTGCGGTTGCGGACAGTTCCAGCCCTTCCCGTCGCACGCCGCCACTCCATAGTCGGAGGAACATAGGGCGCGCACACAACCCTTAATGGACGACGCTGGAACAATGGGAAATCCGTCGATGTCACGAGCCGTACCGCTTACGAAAGCCCCAGTGGAACCATCGCCCCCTATTCGAGAGTGCCGGGCACCAACGTGGATCGGTTCCGCCGCGAGGGCCAAGTAGTTCTTCGTGAGCGCGTCTCTCATAACTATTGAGGTTGAGGGTCGGAGCACTCGGGTGGCACGTTAATCTTCGCACTAATGCGTAGGCATTGGCGATGCCCCGAAAGGGCACCGGAACAGGCTGGCCGGAAGAACCTTCCGACCGATTCATGAACCCGGCGCGACGTGCGGTGATTCATGTGACCTCTTTCCCGAGTGCTCCGGCAGAAAGTCTGCGGTGACGCCCGTGACGTTGTCAAGGCGCCTAACGGGGCGCGAGTTGAGCGTCATCCCGCACGGAGCGGACCAGCCGCCCTTTCCACTGAGCCTTGGAGTTCCCGGTGACTGTGGTGGGCGGCTGGGACGCGAGTACGGGACGACGAAGTCGCCGCGAAGCGGTGATGCTCGAACGAGGGTTCGACGGCGCTTTGCGCCGAGAACCCGAAGTTCGACAACTCGCGCCCCGTTCGTCGGCGCGAAGCGCCGACGAACGTTGGAGTTCACCCGCAGTGGCAGCCGGCGAAGCCGGTTGACGCATGTCGGGTGCAACGACGGGTTAGCCGTCGGCCAGCTATGGACGCGCACTTCGGAACGAGCCGGCGTTTCTCGCATGAGCAGACTGTGCCAGAGGAAGCGTACAGCGTTCAAGGCTGCGCCGTAGAAACGAAGGAACACGACGTGACCCCTTTGGCGGTGCGACAAGCGTACAGCGTTCAAGACCGCGCCAGAGAAGCGAAGGAAGACGACGTGACCGCTTTGGCGGTGCGACAACACCGCGCGGGCGGCGAGAGAGCCACGCCTTTTCTTGCTGCAATATGCGGGGACCGTCCCTGAAGCGAGACCATGGCCTTCACAGCCGCGCCGGAGGGGCGAAGGAACGCGACGTGCCGCCTTTGGCGGTGCGACAAAGAGCGCGCCGACAGTGAAGTGACGGTGAGCGCAGCGCGCAGCCGCAGAGACGAACGAGCGCGAGGAGTTCGCACCAAGCCGCGGGCAGCTTCGCGGCGGACAGCGAGTGCGGGCGAGCGAGGCGGTGTGTCCACGCGGCGTCTTCAGAAGCGAGGCGAGCTGCGAGATCCGACGGCTAACGGGGCGCGAGTTGAGCGTCATCCCGCACGGAGCGGACCAGCCGCCCTTTCCACTGAGCCTTGGAGTTCCC
>JBDHRB010000432.1:0-2677 GCA_039807355.1 Candidatus Competibacteraceae bacterium | reverse complement strand
ACTGCGATTGCCCAGGAAACAAGAGAACTGGTGGTAGTGTTTAAAGATACCACTTCCGGTGTAGCTGTATATGCCCCGCCCTTTACGGTATCAGACAGCAGTGCATTGATCTTTTCAGGCACATCTAATAGGCAGTACCATGTAAAAGTACCGCTTCCGCAAACTATCCGCCTTCCTTTTTATTTGAGCATTAAAGGCAAAGAATACGAGAATATTACCATTCAAATAAATACGATTGAAGATACTGCTACCATACAGCTAACTCCCTCCTTGCATTATAAAGCCCTACAGGAGGTAAAGGTGTCCACCGTACAAAAAATAGTAAAGGAAGATGCACGGGGAGCAGAGTTAGACATGAGCAAAATAAAAGACGCTCACAGAATAACCGTCGCAGAAGCGCTGCAACGGATCCCCGGCGTGGCAGTGGATGAAATATCCGGCAATATTACGTACATGGGGAAGGAAGTAGCTATAGTAAAAGATGGCATTACCGTAGCTGGGTTTGCCGACCTGGTAAAAAGCACACTAAATGCCAACAGAGCAAATACCTATGAAAAAATATCAATTAATCTGTATGACCTTAAAGCCGAGCAGCCCACAATCAGCTTTGATGCGTCAAAATTTGAAAATGGCATTTCAGGTAATATTACCGGGACTGCTACAACTGAGAGCAGCTCCCTTTCGGTGCCCCTAACAATTGCTTACAAAAAACACCTGATGAGTATCGGTCCAAGGTATTCTAATTCCTATTTTCCGGAGACCGAAACCGAGAGAAACACGACCTACTTAAATAACGGCAGAAACATACAGGAATTCGTTAAACAAAACACCTCAAATGGTTCTAGATATAATCTCAGTTTCAGCGACAATCTCAGTCTGTCAAAATACGATATCATAGATATTTCTGCTGATTATGGATTCAGTTCGGCAACATCCGGAACCCATACCCGAAGCAGGACGTTTAACAATGGCATGATGCTTGGAGAAACAAATGTTGTAAGCCTTGATAAAAAACCTGGCAGGAACAATGATGATTTCATAGCCAATTTTGCATATATTCATAAATTTAAACCCAGAGAAAGGAGTACCAGCCGATATGATGTAATGGTCAATTACATCCACAACGGATCAGAAAATAGTAGCAACATGCTCATGTCAAGCACCAGCGAAAATAATATTTCTGAACAAAACAACATAGAAGTCCTTAGAAAAGCAAAGTTCAATTATTTATATTCATCGGTTGACTACGAGTTAAAACACACCGTATTGGGAAATTTTGAAGCCGTTGTTAAATATTTCAAACGCAGCACCAACGATTTCTCATTAACCAGTTTTAAGCACACAAATTCTGATAGTAGCTATTCACAGGAGTTTGAACTTGACTATCATTATACAGCGGCACTCGTATCATGGGACAAGGCTTTTAAGCCCTTTTCCGTAAGAATCGTACTTAAGCAGGATTACAGCTTAGACAGAATACTCAAGGGTTCCGAACACAACAGACAGTTTCGTTTCGGCACCTTCGCCCCATATATTTCTTTACATAAGCCGTTTAAGCAAAAATCGCTTCGTTTGGAAGCCCAGTATATCCCAACCCGGCCGGAGATACAAACACTTTCTACTCTGTCTAATTACGGCGGACAATATAGCAGTTCCGGGTACCTACGTAAAGGGAATCCAAATCTAAAACCTTCCAAAGCATACAATCTCATGCTACAATATTCGGCGCCTCTAAAAAATATTGGCATTCAAACAGATATCAGCTACCGAAAAGACAAAGACCTTATCAGTAGCTATAAAATGATACAGAACGATATCACTGTAAGTACCTACAGGAATATTGATACTCGTCATTCTCTTACCGGAACGTTCCGGCTTATGATTATTCCTATTATCAGAACAACTGTTATGCTTAGTGGCCTTTATACGGGTAGCCTGTATAAGCAGGCCGATACGGCTACCCAATATACCAATAATTATAATTTCGTAGCAAATATCACTTACAAAGCGACGCCAAGAGTGAGTTTTTCCGTTAAAAACAATTATTCAAGTTTGCAGGAGTTCCAGGTAAAAACACGAAGCATTTTTAGTAGCGGGATCGGGATGACATATTCCTACGATAAACTCCTTTTCACTTTCGGTGCAGATAATTTTTTCAAACCTTATAATACCAAATATACATTTACCGAAACAGAAAGCCTGCTTAGGGAAAGTTATACCCGAAACCGCCAGCTCCGTTTTTCATTAACATTTTCATACAGGCTTTTAAAACCGTTTAAACAAAGGTCGAAAGAAGCGGGAAAAGCGATTATAGCCGACGATATGTAACCCAATCAAACAATTTAAACCTGAAATAGGCCGTGGGGGAGTCTTTGCACGATAAACGCAATGCCTCCAATTTTTAAACTCTTGTTTTTATCGATCCTCCGGTATTTGCTAAACTTTGAGTTTTGGACAACCCGCTAAAAAAAATTTGTCAATATCCGGTTCCCACTTTATATTTGCTGCCATGATGCAGCATATTAATACAATTTGGTGGTGGCGTACAACTTCTTCCGGGGTATTGTAGTGTCATGACTGTTTTGTATAAACTATATTTTGCCCCGGTCAAAACCGGGGTTTTTTAATTTTTGAAAAAAACTTATCCCCGGTACCTTACAAAGGGGTACCGGACGAA
>JBDHRB010000431.1:0-2692 GCA_039807355.1 Candidatus Competibacteraceae bacterium | reverse complement strand
ACCGGACGCGGTTGGCCCCGGTAATCGGGACGGGTGAATAACGAGCGGCGTTCCGCCACTGCGGTCACCACCCCATCGCCGACGCTGGAAGTCTGCCAAATCACCCGGTCGCCGCAGGCCAGCCGTCCCAGATTTTGCCGCACCGCGCAGCGATGCAGTTCGCCGTGTTGGTCCTCGACGATCAGCGCCCGGCCATACGGGGTAATCACCAGACCGGTCTGTTCCGGCCCTAAGCCGACATCATCGCCGCGTGTCGGTGTTGACTGTTCCACCCGCTGGCGGCGACGCGCCTGCGCCTGCTCGATGCGCGCCTGCTGGCTGCGGGTCAAGCGCCGTCCGGCCATACCCTGCCTGCGCAACAACCGGACGCCATGGGCGTGATCCGGGTAAACTGAAGACTTCCCTCCTTTTCAACCGCACGATTGATGACGCTATGGCTCCTGAGAATCTGATTTGGATTGATTTGGAAATGACCGGCCTGAATGCGCAGGCCGATTGCATCATTGAAATCGCCACTGTGGTGACGGACAGCCAGTTGCATCTGATCGCCGAAGGGCCGGCGCTGGCTATTCATCAACCGGATGAAATCCTGGCGGCGATGGATGATTGGAACCGTCAGCAGCATGGCAAGTCCGGCCTGACGGAGCGGGTACGCGCCAGCCGCATCGACGAGCGCGAGGCGGAACGGCAAACCCTGGAATTTCTGCGTCAGCATGTTCCGCCCGGTCAGTCGCCGATGTGCGGCAACAGCATTTGTCAGGATCGGCGCTTTTTGGCGCGTTGTATGCCGGAACTCGAAGCGTATTTCCATTACCGCAACCTGGATGTCAGCACGGTCAAGGAACTGGGCCGGCGCTGGCTTCCTGAACGGATCAAGGGCTTCAACAAGTCCTCGACCCATACGGCGTTGCAGGATATCCGTGATTCCATTGAGGAACTGCGCTTTTATCGGGAGCGGTTGTTTGCGGCTCAATAATGATAACGACACTGGAGGAAATCAATCCGCTCATCGGTCACCAGATAAACCAGCCGATGCTCTTGAGTCACGCGCCGCGACCAAGCGCCCGCTGCCCAGTGCTTTAACGGTTCCGGCTTACCGATACCGTTGAAGGGATCGCGCATGATCGCCTCGACCAGATCAAGCACCCGCAAGGCAATTCGCCGCTCTACTTCCACCCAGTAGCGCAAGTCTTCGCGGAATTCCGACTGAAAAACGGCGTCGCGCTGGACAACATGCGCACTCACTCTGCTGATCCCGCAGGGTCCAGCCCAACTTCGCGCCGCAATTGATCGAGTGTTTGAGGGCTTCCGCCGTGCGTTCGTGTACGCGCCAGCGCACTCAACAACCGTTCTGCATTGGCGGGAGAGCGGAAAAGATGGGCGGTTTCCAACAAACCGGCCAGTTCATCGGCAGCAATCAGCGCGACATCTTTTGCTCCGCGCCGGTGGATCATCACAATCTCGCAGTCGTTGACCGCTGCATCGCAAAAGTCGGCTAATCGATTCCGGGCTTGCGTGTAAGTGGTTTGAATCGCCATTGCTTACGCCTCAATCGGCAAATCCGGGTCATTGCCCCATTCCGACCAGGAACCGGCGTAACCGCGCACCTTCGGATAGCCTAAATAGCGCAGCACCCAATAGGTGTGCGCGGAACGGTGATGGGTCTGGCAATAGACGATCACTTCCTTGTCGGGGGTCACGCCTCGCGCTTCAAACAATTCGCGCAATACCGCGTTGGGCTGCAAGCGCCGTTGCCGGTCCATCACCGCCGTCCAGTCCAGATTGACCGCGCCAGGAATGTGTCCGCCCCGCGCCGCCCGCACATCCAATCCGGCGTACTCCTCCGGCGTGCGCGCATCGAGCAGCGCCACTCCCGGCTGGCCGAGACGCGCCAGCACATCATCTCGCTCTGCGATAACCGCCGGATTGAGAAAGCGGGCGAGATAGGCGCTGTGAGTTGGACGACGCTTCAGCGTCTCCAGCGGCCCGCCGGAAGCGTTCCAGGCGTCGAGTCCGCCATTGAGCAGCGTGGCTTGCGGATGACCGAGCGCGGCCAATGTCCAGAGCAAGCGAGCGGCGCGGCCACTGCCCTGATTGTCATAAGCGACGACCGGGCGTTCAGCGGTCAGGCCGATCCGCGACAAGGCATTGCTCAGTTGTTTTTCCGTCGGCGGCAGGCCCATGGCCGGCGGCTCTGCCCGCACCAGATCGGCGTAATCGAGCGCGACCGCACCGGGAATATGCCCGGCGGTGTAACCGGCTGCATCGCCCAGATCAACGATCAATAGCGCAGGATCGGCGAGACGGTCGCGCAGCGCCGCCGGTTCAATCAGCAGGGACGGGTTCGGGGCGGAAGACATGCAGGCTCCTGGAAAAGGCAAAGGGAATGGGCGCAACCGAGTGGTCAGGCCTGACAGTCTATTTTTACCACGAAATCGCGGGCTTCGGCGGCGATGTCGGCGGTGGCGCGGGCGACGTGCGGACTGCGGCTCTGATAATCAATGCCGACCGCATCCAGAAAACCTCGCGCCAGTGCGGCTTTAATGGCGAAATTGACGTTCTGCGGAATGTCGCCGGTCATTTCGTGCACCCGGACCACGTTCAGCTTCGAACTGACCACGCCCACCACCGCGCCGTCGCCGTCCAGCAGCGGTCCACCACTATTGCCGGCCTGGGTCGGCGCGGTGAATTG
>JBDHRB010000430.1:0-2721 GCA_039807355.1 Candidatus Competibacteraceae bacterium | reverse complement strand
CGCCTGCCAGATCGCCTACACCCTGTTCAACACTCCGACCAAGATCGCCCGGGTGCGCTCCAGCAGTTATATCGCTCATCAGGACGCCTTATTTAAGGACGAGGCGCTGCCGATTGACGTATTGATTAGCCCAGAACAGCTCGTCACCGAGTACATTCAGCGCATCATCGAACATCCCGGCGCGTTGCAGGTGCTGGACTTTGCCGACGGTCAGGTGCGGCTGATGGGCGTCAAGGCTTATGAGGGCAGTTCCCTGGTCGGCCAGGCGTTGCGCTTGCTGCCGGAGCGGATGCCCGGTATCGAAACCCGGGTCGCGGCGATTTTTCGTCAGGGGCGACCGATCCAGCCGGAAGGCAATACGCAGATCGAGGCGGATGATGAAGTCTTCTTCGTCGCCGCCCGCAAAAACGCCCGCTCTATCGTCAACGAACTGCGCAAACTGGACCGTATGGTTAAGCGGGTGATCGTCGCCGGCGGCGGACATATCGGCGCCCGGCTGGCCCAGGGCCTGGAGGAAAAATTTCAGGTCAAGGTGATCGAACACCAGGCGGAAACCGCCCGTCGCCTGTCCGAACGGCTGAGTCGGGCGATTGTTCTGCAAGGCGACGCCGCTGACGAAAACCTGCTGCGTCAGGAAAGCATCGAGCATGTCGATGTGTTCTGCGCCGTCACCAACGACGATGAAGCCAACATTCTCTCGGCGATGCTGGCCAAGCGCATGGGCGCACATAAGGTCATGGCGCTGATCAACCGGGTGTCCTATGTCGATTTGGTCGAGTCATCCGGGATCATCGACGTGGCGATTTCGCCGCAACAGGCGACGATTGGCAGTTTGCTGGCCTATGTCCGGCGCGGCGATGTCGCCAAGGTGCATTCCCTGCGGCGCGGCGCGGCGGAAGCCATCGAAGCGGTCGCCCATGGCGATTACAAAACTTCGAAGGTAGTCGGGCGGCGTCTCGACGAAATCCGCCTGCCGCCCGGCGCTACGATTGGCGCGATTGCCCGCGAGGATGAAGTGATTATTTGCCACCACGACACGATGATTCAGGCCGACGACCATGTGATTCTGTTCCTGATCGACAAGCGGCAGATCCCGGAAGTGGAACGCCTGTTTTCGGTCGGAGCGACCTTTCTCTAGCTCGGCGCTGCAAGAAAAGACCTGGGGTTAGTGTGTTAGAATACCTCCCGCCCTGAAGCCGAACCGGGGGTCTCGCCCCGGTCAAAATCCCGAAAAATCAACCCGCGTTGACAGGACTCCCGAACATGACCGCATTCAATTTCGAGCAGGCGCGCTTCAATATGATCGAACAGCAGATCCGGCCCTGGGATGTGCTGGATCAGCGGGCGCTGGACACCCTGGCCCAGACCCCGCGTGAGGATTTCGTGCCGGAGCGCTACCGCAATCTGGCGTTCAGCGATGTCGCGATTCCGCTGGGGCAGGGCGAATTCATGCTCAAGCCGAATGTGGAAGGGCGCATCCTGCAAGCGCTGGCCCTGCAACCGACCGATCAGGTGCTGGAAGTCGGTACCGGCAGCGGCTATCTCACCGCGTGTCTAGCCAAGCTGGCCGCCAGCGTGGTCAGCGTGGACATCATTCCCGACTTTATCGAAAACGCCCGGCGCAAGCTCAAGGCCCAGGGGCTGAATAACGCCGCGCTGCACGTTGGCGATGCCAGCCGGGGCTGGGGCGAAGCGCGTTACTCCGCGATTGCCGTGACCGGATCGGTCGCGGTACTCGACGACCGGTGGCGGGAAAGCCTCAGTCTGGGCGGGCGACTGTTCATCGTGGTCGGTCAACCGCCAGTGATGGAAGCGCTGTTGATCACCCGGGTCGGCGAGCAGGAATGGACCCGGGAAAGCCTGTTCGACACGGAATTGACGCCGTTGCGCGGGGCCGGGCCAGTCAAAACCTTTGCGTTTTGATCCTTACGTCTCATTATCAAAGGGGAAGGCGCTTGTGATGTCGAGAGTGCGGCGTTGGATAGGGGCGGGGCTGATCGCCGCGCTGTGCGGCTCGCCAGCGATGGCGGAAGACCTGATGCAAGTCTATCGCCAGGCTCTGGAGAGCGATCCGGTGCTCAAGGCGGCGGTCGCCAACCGCGATGCGGCGCAGGAGGCGAAACCTCAGGCACGCGCCTTGCTGCTGCCCAGCGTCGGCATCAACGCCGATCAGAGCCGCTCGTCGGTGTCCGGTCAGGCCGATTTGAACACCCACACCTATGCGCTGAGTGTTCAGCAGCCGATATACAACCGGGGCAGTCTGGTGCAGCAGCGCCTGGCCGACGCGGTGATCGGCCAATCCGACGTGGACTTGCGCAATACCGAGAACACGCTGATTCTGCGGGTTTCCCAAGGCTATTTCGGCGTGCTGGCGGCGCTCGACGATCCGACTTACGCCACCGCCGAGAAAAACGCCTTCGCCCGCCAACTGGAACAGGCCAATCGGCGCTTTGAGGTAGGGCTGGCGACCATCACCGATGTTTATGACGCACAGGCGCGTTTTGACGCTGCCATCTCGCAGGAAATCGATGCGACCAACCGATTGGCCGACGCCCGCGAATCGCTGCGGCAATTGACTGGTCAGGAGTATGCCCAACTCAACCTGCTCAGCGAACGGATGCCGCTGTCGTTGCCCAAGCCGAGCGATGCCGAGGTCTGGGTGCGCATGGCGCTGGACAATAACCTACAGTTGCTCAGCGCCGGTTTCAGCGTTGACCAGGC
>JBDHRB010000429.1:0-2725 GCA_039807355.1 Candidatus Competibacteraceae bacterium | reverse complement strand
GACTCGTTCATGAGTGCGTTTAGGAGCACTGGTGAGTCTGCGTCTATTGCTGAAGATCAGGTAGCAAGTCTGGCGAAGGCGACACATGTTGTTGATGGTGTCACTGTCTATACAGCGTTCAAGAGTAATGCTGAAGGTGAGCTTGAAGCTGTTGGTGAGATTATCGAGTCGTATGCCAATGCTGATGGAACCACTGCTCAGGTATTGATCAAGGGAGATGATGGCGAGTATTGGGCGACGATTGATCTTGCCACGGGTGAGATCTTTGATGCTCAGATTGATGTGAAGGCCAATGTAGATGATCGTGGCATGATCCAGAAGATCATTGATGGTCTGGATGCCATGAAGATAAAGGCTGATGAGCTTGGCATTGGCTGGTTGAATCCTGTCATTAGTGGTTTGCAGACACTGCTTGGCTGGGTAGATAAGGTAGCTGGTGTTGTTGGCACGTTTGTGAGTCGGTTCCGTTCGCTGTCGAATGTGATGAATCCGATCAGTGCCTTGTTCTCTACAATCTCTGGAATGTTGAAGGGATTGGACTTTGGTTCGTTCCAGTCTGGCATGGATGGTGTCATTCGTGGTCTGGATACGCTAAGTCGAGGTTTCGTGCTGATCACTGCTGCGTTGACTGCGTTCTGGGATGGTCTGAGGAAGATATGGACTGGCAACTTTGCTGCTGGCATTAGTCAGATTACTAGTGCAGTGTCTCTGCTTGGTACTGGTATTCGAGTTGCATTCAATGGCGTTGCCGATATCTTTGATGGTCTGGGCGATATTGTTGGTAAGCTGGCTGATCGATTCCCTGCCTTTGGTGACACGTTAGATGCTGTTGCTGATCGGATTCGTGCTTTCGCTGATATTGCAAGAAATGTCGGCACGCTCATCAGTGCGATCTTCAGTGGAGATTGGTCATCGGCTGGTAAGGCGTTGGCTGGCATCTTCACTGGCATGCTAGAGACTGTTCGTTCTGGATTCTCGATCATTGGGAATCTGTTTAGTGAACTTGGTAGCTTGCTGAATACTGGTATCAGCAAGGCTATTAATGGACTGTCGAAGAGATTCCCGGCATTTGGTAATAGTATCAAGAAGGTCGGAAGTGTCATTAGTAACGTCATTGGTGTGTTCCAGAAGTTAGGTCAGGCGATTGCTGATCTGATGAGCGGTGATTTCCGTGGAGTCTGGGATAACCTGACGAGCGCTCTTGGTCATGCGATCAAGGCGATTGCCAGCATGATGACGACGTTGCCAACGATTCTATTTGACACCTTTAGGGCTATTCCTTGGGTTGCTCTTTGGAATGGTCTGGTTGATGGTGCGAAGGCTGCATGGGATGGAGTCGTTGGCTTCTTCAAGAATACTGATTGGGCTGGTATCTGGAATGGCATTGTCTTGGCGCTGGCTCAGACAATGGCTTCAGTTATGGAATCCATTTCTGGAACATGGGCGAGTATCAAGGAAACGTTCAATAGCATTGATTGGGCTGGTATTTGGAATGGCATTCTGGATGCTCTGAGCGGGACGATGACGGCTGTTATCAATACGCTACAGAGTGCGTTTGGTGCGATTGATTGGCTTGCCTTGGTTCAGGGTGCTGCTGCTATACCGGGAGCTATCCTTGGATTCCTCGGCAATCTTGGTAGTACGGTGTGGGGTTGGATTACGAATGCTGCTGCGTTCGTAGCGTCTACGTGGCCTGATCTTGTTGCTGGTGCTGCTGGATTAGCTAGTGCTGCTATTGGTCTGATGACTGATCTTGGATCTGCTGTACTTGGATGGATCACTGCTGGTGCTGAATATGTGGCCGAGTCGTGGCCTGATCTTGTAGCTGGTGCTGCTGATCTTGCATCTAAAGCAGTGGAGCTATTTGGTGAGTTAGGCGAACTGGTTCTTGGTTGGATTCAGGATGCAGCGCAGACGGCTGATGCCATTGTTACTGCGATCTTTGGTACTGTCTCTGGTATTCCGGAGGCTGTGGTTGCCCTGTGGGGAACGTTAGCTGATGCAGTTGGCCCATGGTTGAGTAATGCACTTCAGACAGTCTCTAGTGTTGTGGGTGCAATCTTCCCGGACATGAGCGGTGTTGCTCAGGCATTGGTGGATCTCTGGACTGGACTCACTGAGGCTGTTGGTACGTTCTTGGGTAACGCTGCTCAGACTGTATCTACTGTGGTTGGTGCTGTCTTCCCAAACATGGGTAGTGTGGCGTCAACGTTAGTTGAGAAGTTTGGCAGCCTATTTGCTCAGGTTACGAGTTGGTTACTCAAGGCTGCAAGGAACTCTGGTCAGATACTGGCATTGGTCTTTGGTAGTGTCTCTGGTATTGCTGGATCTTTGGTCGGTAAGTTTGGTGATCTTGCTGCTGAGGTTGGTGGTTGGATTAAGACTGGTGCGAAGAAGGCTGCCGATATTGTTTCTGGCGTCTTTGGAAATCTCGGTGATCTTGCTGGTGCTGTGAAGGAGGCTCTAGCTGGTATTGGTGATGGCATTGTGGGTGCCGTCAGTGGTGCTATCGATAAGGCGAAAGAGATTTGGGATAGCCGTCCGAAGTGGCTTGGTGGTAGCGGTGGTGGAGACGATGCTTCTGTTGAAGTTCCGGATCCGGGTGGACTGTTGCCAAAGGATTTCAATTGGGATGCTACTGAGTATGTTTCTGTGATCGAGACAGCGATTGTTACGGCAATCAATGCTGCTTCTGCAGATGCTATTGGTGGAGCATTTGAGAATT
>JBDHRB010000428.1:0-2728 GCA_039807355.1 Candidatus Competibacteraceae bacterium | reverse complement strand
TAAATAAGAGATCGAGTCCTTTCAGTTCGAGCAGCGCGAAAAAAGAAAGATTGGTGAGAACAAGAACTAACCCCAGAGCGATTATCGCGATAAGGACTGCCTGTAAACAATGCCAGACATTGGGACTCCACCATGCTTTCACTTCGGCAATGCCCTTATAGCGAGACTCTGCTTTCCCGTGCGATCCAATACCATGTTGAAAAAAATGCCAGCTTATCATATAAATTGTCAGGGTTACGATAATGCAACAGATTGCGTTATAAATATCATAATTGCGGTTAGTTAATGATATATTTCTGATAGTGTCGCTATCTTTCTATCAACCCAAAGAGTGTAGCTATTTTCAAAATCCGTCCATGATTTGATGTAAGAATACCATAGTTGGCAATATCGCCAACTATGGTACAAATATACCCCTCTCCGGCGTCAAAAAGGACACTACTCATAAATTACCGGAAATTTCAGCGAAAAATAACTTGAACAGCTAATTGCAACTGCACTCATTGCACCAAGCAGGACACGATTGAAAATCTTGAGGAATTTCATGCAGTGTATTACCGACAAGAATTTTACAACGGCATCTTGAATTTATATTCGCGACCGCCATTTCAGCATTGATAGAACTTGGCTTCTGTTGCTGGCTAACAGAACTTGATTTCTGTTGCTGGCTACACAAGTAATAAGCTCCACCTCCTACTGCGGCAACCAGTATTAATCCTATTGAAATCATAGTAGTGATACTTATAGTAGTGACGTTTTTTACATTCATATTAATCCCCTTTAATTGTTTAATTGATTACATGAGCATCAACTATTGCCTTTTATAAGGCAAAAAGGTAGTAAGATTGAAGGCTCCTACATTGCCCAACTTGATCAATATCTAATCAAGCCTCTTTCTGGATTAAGAAATTAACGACGCAATTTTAATCAAAATTCAAATTAATTTGAGCATAAATAGTCCGCTCTGGAAAAAATGGCGGCTGCTGCAAATCTTGGTGCCCTGTCCGACTTCCAAGACCTTGATATTGAAAGTTCTCATCAAATAGATTTTTAACTCCAATTTGAAGAATACCGTAACGCTTAGGTAGGCGATAGCCACCTATGGCGTCGAATAGAACAAAGTTGCCATGGCGTTTATTTTCATCTCGCTTATTATCATTAAACGTCACGGATTGATCTACATAAGTTGCCCCAAAATAGCTAAAGAATCCTGACGGATCAAAATAGCGTAATGCAAAATTTGCGAGATTAGTTGTCGTGTCAGGAGGATTAGGATCATCTTTGCTTTCAAAACGTTCAAGCTGATAGCTCATACTGGTGGCTAACCTTGGAGACAGTTTCCAGTTAACATAGGCTAGAAGCAATTCCTCTTTCCGATCCTCTTCCCGATCTTTAGGCTGTGCGTCTATGCGCGCATTGATCTTCCTTTTTGAAACCTCCACGCCAGCGTAAAGACTCGAAGAGAAGCGATGATCCAAGGCGATGCCATAGCGCCAAGAGTCGGTTGCGGCAGTATCATCAAAGAACTGATTAAAGCCTGCCACCTGAGTGGGTTCAATCGTCTGATCGGTCAGGAGGGGACGCTTCAATGTCCTGAACCTGGCGAATCTTAGAGTCGTATCCGGCGTCAAGCTCCAAAGAAAACCTAATTTGGGGTTTACCTGAGTGAAACTGCCTAGATCAATATCATCCAATGCGTCTGTACTGACACCCAAAGTCCATACAAATTGGGTTGGATAACGAACATACACATATAAATAGCCATTACTTTGTGATGTATCTCCTGATTTTGATAGTCCTAATATTATAGTTTCGATATCAGCATTGTAATAACCACCACCTGTTACAATGTCGAAAAGTGATCCACGAAATAAATACTGTGCCTCAGCAATATAACCTTGAGTTTCATATTTAGTATTATAGCCAGAGAACAATACTTGATCTTCCGTTTCTTCCTGATGAATAGCCGAAATAATTACATCCGAATTTGGACTGACTGTATAGTGAGCACCCACACGAACGGTATCCGTCTGTACATTCCGACGATAATCACGATTAAATGATTTATCCAAGTCAAAGTTAAATTTCAGGTCACCGTGCTCGACCTCGCGGCGGCGTATCTCAGCCTGAAGGTTTATCGTTGGCGATATATTACCTTGGACAAACAAATTATAAATATCCTGCTTCAGATCGTTGTTCTCCCGAAAACCATCGGTTTGATAATGAAACTGACCGACGCTATAAGAGAAGCTGTCCTTGATTCCTGATAGAACCACTTCATCGCCCAAGGTGTTGTTGCTCCCACCAATCCCCGAGCTTAGAAGCATTAAGCGATCACGCGCGAACAGTGAATTAAACTCATTCAAGGACGGCCTCGCGGGTCCCGCGCCCTCCAATATAGCCAATCGGCTTTCTGCCAGTTGCGGCTGAACCGGTATGATACTAATTGGCTGTAACAATTGCGATTGCAACAATTCGCTAACCCGCGCAATTTCATGCCGGGGCAAGGCCGAGTAAGAATCGGCCAGCAGGCGATGAGCCGAGTAATTGGCAGGATCGCTGGTAAGCGATTTCCAGCCTTCCCTCAGACCTAATTGCTCAAAACCAACCTCGTTGTAAATCCGCCCCAAGGTAGCGCCTCTGGCGGCCAAGTCTTCATCCAGCAATAACCTTGAGCGGTAAACCGCCCGGTTGTCGTTCAATTCGATGGATTTTTGCAAATCCCCCA
>JBDHRB010000005.1:0-17523 GCA_039807355.1 Candidatus Competibacteraceae bacterium | reverse complement strand
GTCGGGCGGTCTCGTCGTAGATATTGGCGTATTGACAGGCCTGATTCGGGTCTTCGCCCCAGTCACGGGAACCGGTCTGACCGGCGCGCGCCGCGTATTCCCATTCCGCCTCGGTAGGCAGCCGATAGCGCAGGCCGGTTTTGCCGGAGAGCCATTCGGCATAAGCCATTGCTTCCTGCCAACCGATCCGCACCACCGGCTGATCCGGCGCGTTCAGGTTATAGGATTCGTAAGCGCCGCTATCGTGGCTGCTGGCGAAGCGCTGGTACTGGGCGTTGGTAACTTCGGTTTTGCCCATCCAAAACCCTTCAAGGCAGACCTGGTGCGGTTTTTCATTGGCGCTGCGATCTTTTTCCGTTTCCGGGCTGCCCATGGTGAAGCATCCCGGCGCAATCCAGACCAGCGCCATACCGGTCACCGGGTCAGAGTAAATCTGCCCGGGCTGCGGATCGGTCGGCGGTTTATTGGCGGCAGGGGCAGGCGCAACCGGCGGGGTCTCTTGCGGTTGATCGACCGGCGGCGGCGTCATCCACCACAGCGCCAGGCCAGCGATAAGCAGCGCCGCCAGCATCAAAGCGCCGATCAGCGGCCCATGCGGCTTCAGGCGCTCGATCAGCGATGGCGTCGGGGTCGGGCGCGGCTCCTGGATCAGTTCGCCGACCGCCGCCAGTCGCGGTTTTTCCCCGCTCCGGTGCAAATCGGCGCGCAGCGGCAGCTCCAGCTTGACGGTGCGCTCGTCGCCGTCAGTCAACGGTTCTTGAAACGCGGCTCGCATTTGGGCAATGGTCTGAAAGCGCCTTTCCGGACGCACCGCTATCGCCCGGTCGATCAGCCGCAGCAATGCCGGGCTGTAGCGTCCGGCGGCTAATTCTTCGGTCGGTTGCAGGGGATCGTCGAGGACCCGCGCCGGCGCTTCAATCGGCGCCACTCCGGTCACGCAGTGATACAACACCGTACCCAAGGCGTAAATGTCGGTCCACGGCCCATAGCCCTTGCCATCGACCAGATATTGTTCAATCGGCGAATAACCTGGCGAAAAGACGCTGGTTACGCTCTTACTGCGCCGACCCAGCGCCTGACGCGCTGCGCCAAAGTCGATCAAAATGGTCCGCCCATCGGAACGACGGTATAAGTTGGCCGGTTTGATGTCGCGGTGCAGATAACCGAGCGCGTGCACCGCCTCCAAAGCTGGCAACACATCCTCGATCAACCGGCGCACCGTCGCTTCCGGCAAGGTTTTTTCCCGTTGCAGGAGTTGGCTTAACGGCTCTCCGTCCTCATAATCCATGACGATATAAGCCGTGCCGTTGGCCTCGAAGAAATCCCGGACGCGCACCACCCCAGGATGATTCACCTGGGCCAGGGTCTGGGCTTCGGTGAGAAAACGCTCCAGTCCCCAGGTATAGCAAGCGTCTTCGCCGGCCTCCGAGGTCGGCAAGCCGCCTTGGGTATTGGCCAACACATTGATCTCGTCGCGGTCCCGATAAGACCACTCCACCGGGAAATATTCCTTGATAGCGGCCCGGGTGCGCAGCGCTTCATGCACCGCCATATAGGTAATCCCGAAACCGCCTGCGCCCAACACCGATTCAATCCGGTACTGATGCAAACGATACCCTACCGGCAACGTATTGGATTTTTTGATCATGGCGTCCTAATCGCGGCGACGGCGCGCCAGGCGGTTGGGCCTGGACTGCGCCGGCGTTTCGACACTCTCGGATAACAGGCGATGGAATCGCTCGCCCTTCATTGTGGAAATCGTTGAACGGCCCCGGCGAGCGAAAGACGCAGCGGCCGCTCGCCCCGCCGCCAGACCCTGCGCCATCATGCCAGCGCCGTTCAGGGTTGTTCACGCACCAGGCGGAACCCCAGAAAATAGTCCTGGAAGTCCGGGCGGCTGCGATGCCGGTCGGCGGAACGCACATTTTGCGGCTCATCGCTCCAAGAGCCGCCGCGCACCACCATCTCCTGATCGCCGCCCGGCTCCTGACACTCTTGCACCGGGGCCTTGGACTCCTTGTCGTAAACTGAGCAGGTCCATTCAAGCACATTGCCTGCCATGTCGTGCAAACCGAAGTCATTATCCCGATAGCCGCCGACCGGCGCAGTATGCACCTGACCATCGCGGCATTGCATAACCGGCCAACCGACATACACCTGTTTGCCGTCCAGATCGGCGGCGTTGGCATAGGCGCATCCTTGATTCGGGTCATCGCCCCAATAGCGGCTGGTCTTGGTTCCGGCCCGCGCCGCGTACTCCCACTCCGCTTCGGTCGGCAGACGATAGCGCTGCCCGGTTTGTTGCGATAACCAGTCGGCATAGGCGACGGCGTTTTTCCAGTTGACATTGATCACCGGACGCCGACCGCGCCCCCAACCTTGATCAGCGGGCAAGGGCCTGTTGACAGCGGTGGCAAACCGGTCGTATTCGTGAAACATCACTTCATACTTGCCGATAGCGAAGGGTTTGGCGATACGCACAGTGCGGATCGGTTCATCGTTATAACGACCGCTTTCCGCAGGCGGCGACCCCATCTGAAACTCGCCGGCTGGCAGCGCCACCATTTCCGGCCCCAGCGTGTTGTCGCTCAAGCGGTCGCGCAGCACCGGGTATGCCGGGGCCAGGCGCGCTAACCCGGTTTCGGCCTCGGCGCGATGCCGACAATCCGGCGCACACTGATCGAGATAGGCCCAGTAGGCCTTGCGCGTGTCAACGCGGCGGGCGGCGGCGAAGGCTTCGGCGTCGGTTTGCTTGGCCTGCTCGGCAGTCTCGGCCTGTTTCAGCGCCTGATGCAGCGCGGCCAGTTGCGGCCAGTCCGGCTGGATCGCCTCGACTTTCTTCAGCCATTTGCGCGCTTGCTCCGGGTCCGGTTTGTTCAGACTGGTCAAGGCCAGTTTGACCCAGCCCTGCGCCAACCGCTGACGCCCGGATGCAATCAGCGGGTCATCGGGAGCCAAACCCGTCAGGGTTTCCAGACGGGCCAATGCTTGATCGCCGCGCTCCTCGCGCCCTTCTTCAAAAGCGACGATCAGCGCGGCGAAATCGGCCTTGAGCGCTTCAATCTTCTGTCGGGTTTCCAAGTTCTTGATAGCAGCCCGCGCATCCCGGCCATAGCCGCACTGCGGACAACGTTGCAGATAGAGACGATAGGCCGCGACCGTATCCACCCGACGCGCCGCCTCGAATGCCCGCTGGTCAACTTCCCGTTCGGCGTCGCGCAGCGTTGTCCCCTCGTCAATCGGCGCTTCCAGCACAGCCGTTGCCGGGGTTTCCGGCGGCGGCGCTTCGACGCTCTGACCGGCGGCGGTCGGCGATTCCTCGGTGACCGGCGCACCGCCCCAATAGAGACGCAGGCCGAGCGCCAAAATCGCCCCGACCGCCAGCGCCCCAAGCAGCGGTTTCAGCCAGGGACGTTGCCGGGCCGGAGGCTGCGCCGGCTGCTGGGCGGCGTCCAGCGCCTGGATGAACTGGCCGGCGTCGGTCGGACACAATTCGCTGGGATAGGCCAGCCCGCGCCGCAACACTTGCCAGGCTTCGTCGGTCAGTCCAGCCGGGCGCGGCACTGCGCCTGGCGGCTCGGCCTGGGCTTCCTGTACGCTGCGCCCGGCCAGCAACCGATACGCCAACAGCGCCAGGGCGAAAACATCGCGGCGATAGGTGGTTTCCAGCGCGACGGTCTCCGCCGCTCCCTCGCCGCCGGCTTCGCGGTTAGCGACGCCGGTGCTGAACAACACGCTGCGCGGCTCGCGGATTTCCGTCGCCAGCCCAAAACCCAGCAGTCGAACCGCGCCCTGATCGGTGATGAAAACCGTATCAGCGTCCAGATGTTGGTGGGCCAGGCGATGCTCACGGCGCGCCCAGTCGAGCGCCGCCGCCACTGGCCGCAACCAGCGTTCAATCTGTTCCCAGGGCGCACAATCACCGCTGTGCGTGTTGAGCCATTGCGCCAGGGTCTGGCCGTGTTGCGGACTGAGATACTCCATTTCGGCGAACGGCCAGCCATCCGCGCCCTGACGCCAGCCATAGATGCGCACAATTCCCGGATGATCCAGTTTCATCGACAGCTCAACCCGGGCCCTGACCTTGGCCAGATAGGAGCGCAGGTTGATCAAATCGGCCCGGCTGGCCCGCTCATCACGTTCGGCAGCCGCCCAACCGGGTTGGTAACCGGCGGGCAGAAAAATCTTGATGGCCCGAAAGGCTTCTGCGCCCGCGCCGCCATCCGCCGGATGCGCCAACCACAGCCGGCCTCGACCGCTGAGGTCTTGCACCAGACGCATTCGCCGTTCCAGCGGGCCGATCACTTGCCCCGCGCTCAACGCGCCTTCGCTGAGGTTTTCCCCTGCCGGCCAGCCGCCGTCTATTCCCGGCGCCGCTGGAGTTGTATCCGCTGCGACAATGCGCAGCGCTTCCTGCTGGAGGCGCGTCAGCTCAACCTCACTCAGACGACCCGCAGCGTATGCCTGGGCCAGTTCCTCAAGACGCGATTCGATATCCATAACTCATCGAGGGACCGAAAGATTCAAAAAGATTTGTTTGAATTGACAACCGTAAGGCGCATTATTGAGTTAGTCTAGCAGAAGGATAAAACGACTGGGCGCTGGATCATCTGACGGCGTTATGGATCAAGCGCTCTTCAACCCAGGGTCTGCCCCGACCTGTCGCTGAACGATCATCATTCCGACCTCAGATGCACACCGACCCCACGTTCTCCAATACCGCCCTTCATGGCGCAGCGCCCCGCCCTGCTCCCCGCCTGGAAATCGCCGTGCGCTCGCTGCTCTCGCCCACCGGCCACGGGCGTAAGGAAAACCAGGACAATTTCCTGCTGATCGACGGCCAGGGCTGCGCCCGCTTCCTCTGGGACGAGCAGGAAACCCAGCGGCAACTGCCGAACTGGCCGCCGGGTCATCAGCGCCTGGCGGTACTCGACGGCATGGGCGGTCACAGCCACGGACGGGAGGCCTCCGAACAAGCGGTGATCGGGTTGCTCGACATCCCGGCGATGAATGAACTTGCGCCGTTGTCCGATGCGTTGAATCTCCTGCATCAGCGCCTGTATCGGGAATTTCAGCAGGCCGGCCTGGAAACCGGCTGCACGCTCATTCTACTCGAAATCCCGACCGATGCTTCGAGTCTGCTGTTTCATGTCGGCGACTCGCGCCTTTACATGGTTGACGCTCACCAGGCGCAATGTCTGACTGTCGATCATGTGCCGGCGACCCACCTGGCCCTGCTCGGCCTGCTGGACAGCACTCAATGGCTGCAACAAGTCCACGTCCAGACCAGCTCGCAGATCAGTCAGGCGTTCATCCTCGGCAGCACTCTGGGCGCGGAGAACTTCTATGCGGACGCGATTGATGAAAAGCTTTACGAATTGCACGATGGCAATCTGCCACTGTTTCTGCGCGGGTTGAATGATCGCCGGCTCTTGACCCTGGAGCCGGATCGGGTCTATCTGCTGGCCAGCGACGGTCTCTGGCACTTGCACTATCCGCAAGCCTTTATCCGGCGCTGGCCGGCGCTGCTGGCGCAACCGCATCAGCCGCTGGAAACCCTGCTTGATGAGTTGCTGGCGGAATTGGCCGCCGCCATCCGCGAGCAACATTGTCAGCCCGATGACAATTCCACCGTCATCTTGGTGCGCCGCTCTACCCAGCACCAGGAGCGCCTCGGAGACGCCCGGTGAAGATTCGTCATCTGCTGCTTGCGCTATTGGCGCTGCTGTCGATTGCGTTCATGCAACCGCTGGTGACTTTTTTAGGCGGGCTGACCTTGCTGCTCGGCGTCGGGGTGTTGATTTTCCGCGACTTGCCGCCGGCCAGCCAGGACGCCATTGAGCGGCGCATTCAAGGTTGGCTGCGCCAGGCGCGGGCCAAAACCGCCGCCGAGGTCGAACGCCCTCCCCTGCGGCGGCGGCGCGTACCCAGCCTGTCCAGGGAATCCAGCGCGCCGCTCACTCCCGCATCCCCCCGGAGCGAGGAACCTTGAGCGACGCGGCTTTCATACTAGCGTCCCAGCGCGCGCTTTCGCCCGCAGGATGCTATAAATCTCGTCTTTGAGATGCAGGCGCTGCTTCTTCAAGGTCTCGGTGTAAAAATCAGAGGGTGTCTCGATCTGCAACTCGATCCGCTCCACCTCGTCGTTGATCGCATGGTATTCGTCATACAGCGCCGCAAATTGGCTATCCGCCGCCTTCAGTTCGGCAATCCGGTTTTGGTATTCGGGGAATTCGTGGAACAAATCGTGACTCTCTCCAAGCATCGGGGCGTCCTCTTGTTTTATGGTAGACGGATGGACTGTTGCGGGTGATGGATTATAGAAGCATGGTGCGCCGTCGTCATGATGGCGTCAATCGGCCCGCCCGCCGATGCTGATCAAGAGTCTGCTGTTGCCGCCCGCCGGGCCTTTGCTGATCGGCCTGCTCGGCGTATTGCTGTGGCGCTGGCAGCCGCGTCCGGCTTTGGCGCTGCTGTTGACTGGGGCCGCGCTGGGCTATCTGTGCAGCATTCCCCTCACCGCCAGCCTGTTGAGTCGTTCCCTGCAAATTTACCCGCCGTTGACCGCAGCGGCTCTGGCGGCGACGCCGGCGCAGGCCATCGTAGTACTCGGCGGCGGCTTGCATGAGGATGGGCCGGAATATGGCGCTGGCCCTACCGTGCATCAGCGCACCCTGGGCCGGGTGCGCTACGCCGCTTATCTGGCGCGGCAAACCGGATTGCCGGTTCTGGCGAGCGGCGGCCACGGCCAACAGGCCAAAGCGCACGACCCCGCCGAAGCGGACTTAATGAAAGCCATCCTGGAGCAGGAGTTCGGCCTGCGTGCGGTCAGCACTGAAACCCGCAGCCGCAACACCTGGGAGAATGCGCTCAACAGCGCCGCCCTGTTGCGCGAACGGCGTATCGACACGATTCTGCTGGTGACCAGCGCCGCGCATCTGCCCCGGGCGATCATCGCGTTTCACGCCCAGGGGTTGCGGGTCATTCCGGCCCCGACACTGTTTTTCCAAGACCAAATTGAACCGCTGGATGCTGAATCCTGGCTGCCGTCAGCGACCGCTATCGGCACGGTCTATTACGCCAGCTATGAATGGCTGGGGCGGCTGTGGTATGCGGTGCGGTATTGAGAAAAAAAGCCCGCTCGCTGGATTGCGAACAGGCTCTTCACTCAACGAATCTTGTTGTTAATCCGCTGCGCGGCAGAACTCGATCAACCCGGCGGTGGAAGCATCATGTCCCGCTACCGGGCGCTGGCCCTGTAACTCCGGCAAAATGGCGTTCGCCAACTGCTTGCCCAGCTCCACGCCCCATTGATCGAAGGAATTGATATTCCAGATCACCCCTTGGGTGAACACTTTATGTTCATACAGCGCCAGCAGTGAGCCAAGCACTTTGGGGGTCAGCCGGCGGTAAAACAGACTGGTGCTGGGCCGATTGCCGGGGAAAATCTTGTACGGCAACAATTGCTCCAGCGCCGCGCCACTCAGACCCTGTTTTTCCAGTTCAGCGCGGGCCTGGGCCTCGGTCTTGCCGACCATCAGCGCCTCGGCCTGAGCCAGACAATTCGCCAACAAAATCGCGTGATGGTCGCCGATGGGATTCGGGCTGTGCGCCGGAGCGAGGAAATCCGCCGGGACCAGATGCGTGCCTTGATGCAGCAGTTGATAAAAAGCGTGCTGGCCGTTATTGCCCAGACCGCCCCACAGAATCGGCCCAGTCTTGACGCTGACCGGCTGACCGTCGCGGTCGATGGACTTGCCGTTGCTTTCCATGTCCAGTTGTTGCAGATAGTCCGGCAGCGAGCGCAGGTAATCGTCATACACCAGCGTGACCTGGCTGTCAGCACCGAAAAAGTCGATGTACCAGACGCCGAGCAGCGCCAGCAGGACCGGCAGATTTTCCTCCAGCGGCGTACTGCGGAAATGCTCATCCATCTCATGTGCGCCTTCCTGCAACTCCAGGAAGTTGTCCATGCCCAGGTAGACCATGATCGGCAAGCCAATCGCCGACCACAGCGAATAGCGCCCGCCCACCCAGTCCCAGAACTCGAACATGTTGGCGGTATCAATGCCGAAGGCGCTGACGCCCTGGGCGTTGGTGGAGACCGCGACGAAGTGCTTGGCGACCGCCGCTTCATCGTCCAGCTCCTTGACCAGCCAGGCGCGGGCGGTATGGGCGTTGGTCATGGTCTCCTGGGTGGTGAAGGTCTTGGACGCCACAATGAACAGCGTGCTTTCCGGGTCGCATTCCGCCAGAACATGGCTGATGTGCGCACCGTCCACATTGGAGACGAAATGCATCCGCAAGGTCGGATCGCCGTAAGGCTCCAGCGCCTGACACACCATTTTCGGCCCCAGATCGGAGCCGCCGATGCCGATATTGACCACATCACGAATCCGCTTGCCGGTGTGGCCGCGCCATTTGCCCCGGCGAATCTGGTCGGCGAACTTGCGCATGTGTTCCAGAACGTTATTCACCTCCGGCATCACGTCCCGGCCATTGACGAAAATTGGCCGGTTGCTGCGGTTGCGCAAGGCGATGTGCAAGACAGCGCGACGTTCGGTGTGGTTGATGATCTCACCGTTGAACATGCGCTCGATGCAAGCGGGCAATTGCGCCTGACGAGCCAGTTCGGTCAACAGGCTTAGGGTTTCTTCAGTGATGCGGTGCTTGGAAAAATCCACCAGCAGGTCGCCGAAGCGCCGGGAGAACTTGCTGAAACGCCCGGGATCGGCGGCGAACAAGTCACGCAGGTGCAAGTCAGCGATGGCGGTATGATGAGCTTGCAATGCTTGCCAAACCGGCAGGTTGCTGGGAACGGACATGGACAGCTTCCTTCATGATCAGTGTGTGGAAAGGCTGGCGAAACCGGATGGAACCTACCCCTGACGCCGAAGCAGCCCGGCGGCGCGGGGTTTCTGACTACTGGACTACTATAGTTTCCACCGGATTGACTGTCGAATTACACTGACGCTCTTGCCCGCGCCCCGCCGGGAAAAATCAGTCATACTGCTTATTAAAGAGTCTTGAATGCCACCAGACGACGTAACGCTATGAACGATGCGACCGAACTCGAAACCTCTCTCAGCGGCGCGATTGATTTTTTCCAGAACCTGCGCCGTAAATTGAGCATTCTGGAAACTGATGCTCACGCCCAGCAGGATCAGGTGGATACGCTCTCCGGCGCGTTCGTCACCCTGGAACAAGAACGGAAAGCCGACCGGCAAACTTTGGCCCATCTGAGCGGCGGTTTAGTCAAGCTGCAAGCGGATGACCGACTGCTGGAACAACAACTCAGCGCCGTCGAAACCCAGGTGGCCGGTTTTCAGCAGGAGCAGCAACAACTCCAGCTGCGTCTGACCGTGATCGCTGACGATCTTGTGGCGCAAGGCGCGAACTGGCGTGAAGAATTGCAAACGATCCTCGCCGAACGGCTGGCGCCGCTGGAAACGCTGGCTGCGCTGGAGCGCACTGTTCACGCCCATCAGCAGCAACTCGCGCATTTCAGCAGCAGTGCTGAAACCCAGCAGCAGCAGTTGCACAGTCTGGACAGCGCCCTGGAGCAACTCGATCAGCGTAACCGCGTCCTGGAACAAACCCTGGACGCTCTGCAAGCCAGCGCCGGCGTCGATGAAACCGCCCGCCAGGACATCGCCCACCTTAAGGGTGAACTGGACGCCCAGCGGCGCGCCATGGCCGAGGTGACCCACCTGCGTCACGAGGTGCAAAAACATCAGGAACGTCTGAAACATCTGGACACCCTGATCAGCAAAATCGCCGCCGACACCAACTCCACCCGGCAGATTCTCAATGTCATTCAAAACGACCTGACCACCCAGAACGACACGCTGCGCGAACTCGATCAAACCTGGCGCGACAGTCTGGCGGTTTATCAAGAGCGGCTCAGTTCCGTCGAAATCATTATGGCCGGCTCCGCGCCGCAGCCGTCCGCCTTTCTGGCTGCCTCCCCCGCCGCGCCGCTGCAACCGGCGACCATCGCGGCGACGCCAACACCGGACGCCTGGATGGCGGAACGGCTGGAAACGCTGGAAACCGCGCTCAACACCGCCCGCCACCAACATCAAGCGCTGGCGCAGGAACTGAGCGCCCTGCAAGTCACGGTGGAGCGCCAGCATCCGTCGTTCGCCGAGCTGCAAAATAGTCTGGAAACGGCGCAACAGCGCCTGGAGACGCTGGAAACCGCGTTAGAGGCGCTCCGCTCCTCCCAGGCGGCCCCGGTGGAAGCGACCGAAACAACCGCTGCCCTCACCGCCTTGCATCAGGCGCTGGAAGAAACTCAGCAACTCGCTTGGGCGCAGATTCAGGATTTACAACAGCGCCTCAGTGAAGCGGAAGCCGCCCTCGACAGTAACGCTCCGGCCACACCCGCCAGCGCGGAAATCGACGCTGCTCTGGAACCGCTGCGGCAAACTCTGGCCGAACACAGCGCCGCGCTGGAAGAAACTCAGCAACTCGCCTGGGCGCAGATTCAGGATTTACAGCAACGCCTCAGTGAAGCGGAAGCCGCCCTCGACAGTAACGCTCCGGCCACACCCGCCAGCGCGGAAATTGACGCCGTTCTGGAACCGCTGCGGCAGACGTTGGCCGAACACAGCGCCGCGCTGGAAGAAACTCAGCAACTGGCTTGGGCGCAGATTCAGGATTTACAACAGCGCCTCAGTGAAGCGGAAGCCGCCCTCGACAGCAACGCTCCGGCCAGCACCGAGACCAGCCCCGCTCTGGACAGTCTGCGCGAAGACCTCTCCGCGCAGGTCGGGACGCTCGCGCAGTTGCGCGACAATCTGTCAACCCAGGCTCAATCGCTGGAGACCCTGCAAACCGTCACCCAACAGCAAGTAACGACGCTGAATACTGCGCTGGCCGCTCAACAGCAGGATTTCCATGACGCGGTTAATCAACTCGCCAACCTGCAACAAAATCTGCGCCAGTTGCAGCAAGCAGAACCCGAACCGGGTGTTGATCCGCAGCGTCTGGACGCCGCTGAACAATCAACCGAGCAACTCCGCCAGGATTTGCAGACGCTCCAGGAATCAGTCACTGCGCTGGAAACCCGTCTGAGCAGTCAATCGCAGGCGTTAAGCGGTCATTTCGAGCAGTTCCGCACGCTCCATGCAGACCTGCACACCCTACAACAACAACTGGCGCGGCTGGACGCTGCGCCGCATCCGCTGGAGGTTCTGGAACAGGAATTGGGGAGTCACGAACAGGAGTTGAACCAGATCAAGGAGATCATCGAGCAAATTCAGAGCGATTCGCAACAGATCAGCGACGCCCTTGAGCAGCGCAGCGATTCGCCGCTTGCCGAAGTCGCCGCCCGCCTGGACCAGCAAGAGCAGCGTTGGAACGAACTGACCGCCACGGTGGAAACGCTCCGGGCGGATAGTAAGGCCGCCCAGGAAACCGTGGTGACTATGGCGACCAATGTCGCCAAGCGGATTCACGAAATTCAAAACCTGCTAGTCGCCACCGAGAACACGCAAAGCGAACGCTTGCAGGAAGTCGAACAGCAGTTGATCCAGTTGCGGGCGGCATTTGAAACCCTGGAAAACCAGCGCAAGCCGCGCAAATGGTTCAGTATGCCGGCGTCACTGACCTCGATCATGCTTACCCTGGGCGTCGGCGGGTTGGCGGTTCTGGCTCAGGTCCTCTGGGCCATTAGCTGAACCCTGTCATATATTTCCCATCAATGTTCATAGATTCCCCGCCTTTTCCGGCGGGTTCGTCCCCCCAGATTTGATGGACTCTACCCATGGCGATCTCATCCGACGGACCATTGCGCGACCGGGTTAAACTGCTCGGCCGCTTGCTGGGCGACACCCTGCGCGATCAGGAAGGCCGTCATGCCTTGGACGCAGTGGAAACCCTGCGTAAGGGGTTTATCGAGATGCGTCGCCAACCCTCGCCGGAGAGGCGCGAGCGACTGATGCGGTTCATCGCTGCGCTCAATCCGGAGATGCTCAATCACGTCGTTCGGGCGTTCAGCACCTACTTCAATCTCGCTAACATCGCTGAAGAAGACTTCCAACACCAGCAACGCCGTGATCAGGTGCGGCGCAGCAAACCGCTGTGGCGCGGTTCCTTTGATGAAACATTGCGTACTCTGCGCGCTGCCGGTGTCCATGCCGCCCAGTTGCAAACCCTGCTGAATCAACTTTGCTTCATCCCGGTGTTCACCGCCCATCCCACCGAGGCCAAGCGTCGCGTACTGCTGGGCGCACAACGGCGCATCTTCGTCACCAGCGGCAAGCTCGATAATCCGGCGCTCAACCCCTACCAGCGCACCGAGATCGTTGAGGAACTGCGCAGCCAGATTCAGATTCTTTGGAAAACCGACGAGGTGCGCACCTACAAGCCGCAGGTGCGCGATGAAGTGAAGAACGGCCTGTACTATTTTCGGGAATCCATTTTTCAGGCGCTGCCGACGCTCTACCACAACCTGGAACGCGCCCTCAACGCCATTTATGGCGACGAGGGCGGCAAAACCGCAGTGCGCATCCCCTGTCTGTTGCGCTTCGGCTCCTGGATTGGCGGCGACCGCGACGGTAATCCCTTCGTCACCCCCGAAACCACGGCGATGGCCGCCCGACTGCAATCCCAGACGATTCTGCGCGAGTATTTATGGCGGGTTGAGGCGCTGAACCGGCAGTTGACCTACTCCAGCTCTCTGGTCACGCCTTCGCCGCCGTTCACCGCCAGCCTGGAGGCGGATACCCGGCGCATGGCCGCGCTGTTCGCCGCTGCGCCGTCGCAATACGCCCAGGAACCGTACCGGCGCAAATGCTTCCTGATCTACCATCGCCTGCGGCATAACCTGGAGTCGGTTCGAGCGCGCATCGAAGACCACGCTGAGGCGCTGCCTCATCCGTCCTGGGGCTACGGCTCTGAACTGGAATTTCTTGAAGACTTGTACCTGATCCGTGATTCGCTGATCGCCCATGGCGACGGCGCGGCGGCCGATAGCGAACTGAAAGACCTGATTCGGCTGGCGGAAACGTTTGGCTTTTATCTAGCGGGGCTGGATGTGCGGCAGGAATCAGCCCGGCATACGGCGGCGGTCGCGGAACTCTTCGCCATGGCCCCCAACCTGCCCGATTACGCGGCGCTGAACGAGAAAGAACGGCTGACCATCCTCAGCGAGTTGCTCGCCAAGCCCGGTACGCCGCTGCTGTACTGCGATTCGCTCAGTCCGGCCACTCGTGAAACCCTGGAGGTTTTCCAAGTCATGGCGCGGTTGCGGGAAGAAATCAGCCCGCGCCTCTTTGATAGTTACGTCATCTCCATGACCCATGAAGCCAGCCATGTTCTGGAGGTGTTGTTCCTGGCCAGTTTCGCGGGTCTGGCGGGTCGCCGCGCCGATGGCGGCTGGCATTGTGCGCTGCGCGTCGCCCCGCTGTTTGAAACCATCGCCGATTTGCACCGGGTCGAAATCCTGCTGACCCGCTTGCTGGAGCAACCCGCCTATCGGGAATTATTGACCGCTGCGGGCGGAGTGCAGGATGTGATGGTCGGCTACTCCGATTCCTGCAAGGACGGCGGCATCCTGGCCTCCAACTGGGGGCTGTACCAAGCGCAGCAACAGGCGGCGGCGTTGACGGCGGCGCACGGTTTCGGCTGCCGGCTGTTCCACGGACGCGGCGGGACGGTGGGACGCGGCGGCGGCCCGGTTCACGACGCCATTCTGGCCCAGCCTCCGGGCACGGTACGCGGCCACATCAAGATCACCGAACAAGGCGAGGTGCTGTCGTTCAAGTATCAAAATCTGGAGACTGCGGTCTATGAACTGACCCTGGGCATCACCGGCCTGATGAAAGCCAGTCTTCATCTCATTCAGGACGTACCCGCTGACCCGCCGGAAGCGGCCTCGGTCATGGCGGAACTGGCCCGCCACGGCGAAGCCGCCTATCGAGAACTGACTGAGCAGACGCCGGGGTTTATGGATTATTTCTATGAAGCCACCCCGGTCAGCGAAATTGGCCAGCTCAACCTTGGCTCGCGGCCTTCGCACCGGGCGAAAGGCGACCGCTCGAAGTACTCAGTGCGGGCGATTCCGTGGATGTTTGGCTGGGGACAGTCGCGGCATACGCTGCCCGGCTGGTATGGCATCGGCAGCGCCCTGGCGGCCTGGCGCGGCGATGATCCTGAACGACTGGCCTTGTTGCAGCGGCTCTACCAGGAATGGCCGTTCTTCCACGCCCTGTTGAATAACAGCCAGATGTCCTTGAGCAAGGTCGATCCCGGCATTGCCCGCGAATATGCCCGGCTGTGTACAGACGCCGCCACGGAAACCGGTATTTACGAGCGATTCCGCACGGAATATGAACAGACCTGCCAGGAAATTCTGACAGTGGCGCAACTGCCGACATTATTAGAAGAAAATCCGACGCTGGCTAAATCGCTGGAGCGGCGTAATCCTTACCTGGACCCGCTGAATCATATCCAGGTCGCGCTGCTGCCGCGCTACCGGCAAGCGCTGCGCGAACACGGCGCGGATTCACCCGAAGCGGAAACCTGGCTGCGACCCTTACTGCGCTCGATCAACGCCCTGGCGGCCGGGATGCGCAATACCGGATAAGGCGAAATTTGCGCGGGTTGGGAGGTCAACATGTCGAAATCCGTCGTTCCCGAAGGCGAGGCGCTGCGCCGGGCCTTCCAGTGGCTCGCCGAGCAGGGTTCCTGCACCGCCCGCGTCGTTGAAAACGCCAGCCGCCGGTTTGACCTGACTCCACGCGATGAGGAATTTCTGCTGCGCCAGTTCGTTGAGCATCGCGGCGCTGCCAGTGATGCGCCGGCTTCAGGGCCGCAGCGGAGCGCCCGCTAGCCGTCGGGCGAAATTGACCAGCAGCGCCGCAGTCGCGCCCCAAATGAAGCGGTTTTCGTAGGGAATCACATAATACTGCCGCTGCCGACCCTGGTAGAGCATACTGCGCCGCTGGTGGTGGCGCGGGTCGAGAATGAAATCCAGTGGCACTTCAAAGGTTTCGGCCACCTCGAAAGCGTCCAGCCGCAGCTCGAACGGCGGTGTGACGAAACCAACCGCCGGGGTGATGAGAAATCCGGTCACGGTCTGATACAGATCGAGAAAACCGGCGATTTCCACCACATGCCGACGGTGCAAGCCAATTTCTTCCTCGGCCTCGCGCAATGCGGTTTCCACCGGGTTGGCGTCCTCTGCTTCAGCCCGCCCGCCGGGAAAGCTGATCTGTCCGGCGTGATGCTCCAGATGGGCGGTGCGCTGGGTCAACAGCACCGTATAACCGTCCGGGCGCTCCACCAGCGGCACAAGCACCGCCGCCGGGGTCAGGGTCCGTTCCTCGCGCTCCATGCCGGCCACTGCATGATCGCCCGTGACGGTTTCAATGCAATGGGTGGAATGCAAACAGCGCCGCACCCGGTCGCGCATTGCCGCGTGATTCACCCCGCCTCCCCGCCCGCCGCGCCGAACAGGCGAAGATAATTCGCGGTCGTTGTGGCCGCGAGCTGCTCCAGCGACTCGCCGCGCAGTTGGGCGACAAATTCCGCGACCTGCCGCACCCAGGCCGGTTGATTGGGTTTGCCCCGGTGCGGAACCGGGGCCAGATAAGGCGCGTCGGTCTCAATCAGCAACCGATCCGCCGGCAGGCGCTGCGCCGCATCCTGGATGGGCCGGGCGTTTTTGAACGTGACGATCCCGGAAAAGGAAATATAAAAATTTAATTCCAGCGCCCGCGCCGCCATCTCCCAGTCTTCGGTGAAGCAGTGCAGCACTCCGCCAACCTCCGCCGCGCCTTCCTCGGCCAGGATGCGTAGCGTGTCCTCCCGCGCCTCGCGGGTGTGAACGATCAGCGGCTTGCCCAGTTCGCGGGCGGCGGCAATATGGAGGCGAAACCAGTCTTGCTGACGGCGTTGCTGGTCGCGGCCATAGTAATAATCCAGGCCGGTCTCGCCGATGGCGACCACCCGCGACTCCCGCCCCAGCGCGGTCAACTCCGCCATGGTCGGGGCGTGGGTTTCCTCTTCGCTGGGATGCACCCCCACCGACAGGGCGATACCGGGATACGGTTCAGTGAGCCGGGCCAGCGCCGGCCAACTCGCTAAATCGGTCGCCACGCTTAACAGGCGGGTCACGCCCTGCGCCGCCGCTGCGTCCAGCACGCCAGCCAGGCTGCCGCCAAACCGGGATAAATCCAGCCGATCCAAATGGCAATGCGAATCGGTCAGCATGATCGGTGAGCGCCTTACATCGTGTTGGTGGGTTGGTCGGACCGGGTGTAGCCGCCGAGCAGGGCTTCGATCTTTTTCTGCAAGCGGGCGCCGTCGGCCCCGCCGAACTGGATACCGACCCCCATCTGCCGACCGCCGGGGGTCGTGCGCTGGTTGATCCACACCACCTTGCCGGTAATGGCGAAGCGTTCCGGGTCTTCCAGCAAGGTCAACAACAGAAAAACCTCGTCGCCCAGTTCAAAGGTGCGCTCGGTGGGAATAAACACCCCGCCGCCCTTGACAAACGGCATGTAATTGGCGTGCAGCATCGCCTTGTCCCTGACTGCGAGGGAGATAACGCCTTGTCTGGGAGGAGCCGCCATGGATGAACCCTTCGTAAATGCGGATTGGCGAAAATGGATTTAGGGCTGGCCTGACGCCTCGCCGAGAAATGTTTCCAGCAGCGCATCCGCCCGCACCTGGGTGGTGGCGCACAGGGTTTGCAGGCGTTGCGCAGCGTCTAACTGTTGAAACAGGCGGCGCGGGGTTTGCCGCTCGGCCCAACCCCACAGCAAAGAACGTAAATCCGGGTTATTCAAGCGCGGGGGATCGGGACTCATCTTAAGCCGAATCACATCAATCTGCCAACTGACCAGCCAGCGCAGATTCTCCGCCACATCGCCCTGCATCCAGCCTTCCGCCGCCCGCAGCGGATCGAGCCGACCGATCATGACCTGTTCATAACGTTCGGCCAAGTCGCGGCGGCGTTGCCAACGTTCGCTGTCGGCGTAGGTCAGCGCCAGCAACGGCGCACCGCCGGCGGCGTCGAGCAGCGCGGCGGCGTCCAGAGCGCCAGCAATGCGTTTTTTCAGCCAGGACCGGGCGATTTCCGGGGTCGGCGGGCTGAACGACACGGTTTGACAACGGCTGCGCACCGTGGCCGGCAATCGCGCCGGTTGGGTGGTGGCCAATAACAGCAGGCAATCGCCGGGCGGCTCCTCCAAAGTTTTCAGCAGACTGTTGGCGGCGTTGACGTTGAGGCGATCAGCCGGTTCCAGCAGAGCAATCTTGTAGCCGCCATACTGCGGGGTGTAGCCGAGAAAGGCGCACAGATCGCGGATCTGGTCAATTTTGATGACTCTGCCATCCTCGGCGGGCTGGGTCAGGCGGTAATCGGGGTGACTGCCAGCCTGGAATAATTGGCAACTCCGGCACTGGCCGCAAGCGTCGCCCCCCGTGTCCGGCAACGTACACAGCAGCGCCTGGGCCAATCGCCGGGCGAAGCGGCGTTTGCCCAGTCCCGCCGGGCCAGCCAGCAACACG
>JBDHRB010000427.1:0-2734 GCA_039807355.1 Candidatus Competibacteraceae bacterium | reverse complement strand
GCCGGTGAAGGTCGTTTGGCACTACCTTTCTAAAACGTTTTATGGTGTAAATTTTATCCAGACCGATCGTAGAAACGAATCAAATATACTCGGAATTTGTTTTTTATGGGGGGAGGAGTAGCAGATCCGTATAAAAAGTAATACTTTTGACCCCAATTCATGGATTCAGGCAATTTTTGTATTCAAAACTTTGAGTGCTTTTCAGGAAGCCTATTGTAGTTCTATTGAATTATCCTGGTATTCTTGAAATATACTTCCCAATCTTCTTTTAGTTGTTCTACGATTTGGGGAGTGGTGGGATTGCAGGGGTTAGATTTTCTATAGAAATCCTTAGCTGCACGAAACTCACGCTCGTTTATCATGATACTGCTCATTTGCAGATAAGCAGCGGCCTCGTTTTCTTTATCAGGAAGTCCTTTGCGAAAGGCTTGACGAATATAACTTTCGCCCTGCTTGATATTGCCTTTTTGCATGGCCAGCATACCCATTTGCAGCAAACTGGCACCTTCGGCTTCCTTCATCGGCATACCCAGATCTAATCCTTTCTTCATCATGGTTTCAGCACTGTCAAAGTCCTGTTTGCTCATGGCAATATTGCCTTTCAAAGTATAATAAACCGAACGGATGGGCTTGTATAAAAGGTTCGGAAAATTGATGGAGTTCAACACTTTCTCCGCTCCTTCCATATCTCCATTTTCCATATACTCCTGAATCAGCCTTAATGGTCCAAAGAAAAAGTGGCTGAAGACTAAAAGGGCAGCTATAAAATAAAGTGGAAATGATGGCCAAAAACCGGATGTAAAATTGGCAAAAATTCCTTACAGTACTACAATAAGGCCAATGGGTAGTCTGTATCGGATCAAAAATGTATCTGCTTTCATCAAAAAAAAATTTTGGATGGCAAAGATAAGGGTTACACCCAAAGGGTTAAGTGCACCCTCTGCCAGGTAGCAAAACAAAAAAGAGAGCCTCTAAGGCTCTCTGTATATGAAATATTGATTGTCAGTTACTCTACAGTAGCTTTTACTACTTTACTGTATTTGAAAGTTCCGTCTTTGTCCACTTGTTTGATGCGTACAAAAAGGCTGCTGCCGGAATCTGCGCCGCCTAAGTCATTTTTTGTACAGGATGCTGCTCCAAACATTGTCAAGCCAAAAACAATGGCCAAAGTGTAAAGCATTTTGTTTTTGCGGTTGAAGGCTAATGCACCAAAAGCAAGGGCAAACACCGATAAGCCTAACAAACCAGTGGTGCTGGAAGCTCCTGCTGCAAAATCATACTGAATGGCAGTGCTGGAGTTGCCGTTTGTAGCTTTGGTATCTACTTTTCCTATAGTAGTAAAGTTTTCGCCGTCTTTAGAAGCCTGCACTTCAAAGTAGCTGTTGTTGGTTTCGGTAAGTGAAGTCCAGTTTACCAAAAGCTGACCGTTCACAATTTTAGCTGCGAAGCCGCCAAAATTTACTGGTAGCACATCCTTATTATTAATACCAAAATTTGCATCTCTGATAGAACCTGTACTATTGCCAACGTTTCCAATAACAATAATACCGTTTACATTTCCGTCTGATGTGCTGCCACGCCCCTCCCCGGTACTGGACCAGCCTGTAGGTAATGAGGATGTTGTTGGAGCTGTGTCTCCCGTATTGTAAGATTGATTCGTAAGAATAACCCTGTAATTGGAATTATCGGCAACATTTGTAAACATATACGTTCCTGATTCTACAGGTACAGATGCTACTACTTTTCCATCGCTACCCACAAGAACGGCATACAAACCGGCAGGAAGTTTTTCCCAGCCATCGATTTTAGTTTCACCATTTACGGTATATTCATTGTCTATTTTGCCATCGTCCATCCCGTCTCTGTCGGGGAATACGTTTCCGGCAATGATGCGGCACAAAGTAATATCACCAACGTTTACCGCACTGCCGCCAACATAGGCCCAGGTGTCTAACATTTTATTATTACCATAATTATCTCCTTCTAAAGCACTTGTACCAGACCAAATATGGCCATTTGTATTGCTGGACTGGCCGCCACTTACATTGGTAAGCGGGTTGGGAGGAACACCTCCGCTTAGCCCTGCATCGTTCCAATAAACGATACTGCTGGCAGCAGAATTGTAATCACTGCTTAATCTTAGTATTTTGATACCGTTTATATTGGATTCTACGTCAATAAAAGGAAAATGCACTTCGGAAGTAGCCAGTGTCATAGTAACTTTGGCTTTAACAATAGTTCCTGTTGCTACGGTAGCACCTAAACCATTCTTACCGTCCCATAGTACTTTGTTAACAACTCCTCCAATGGCATTACCAGAAAGTAGCACATCAACGTTGTCTTCATAGCTGCCATTGCCACCAATGTCTAATGCAATACGGTATATACCATTCACATTGGGGGTGAAAGTGAATAAGCCTCCGCAATTTGCCGACAGGCCAGTTACCGTAAAGTTGGCACCGGGAGAGGGTTCTTTTAGCCAAGTACTGGTAGCCACACTGCTGTTGGTGAAATACAAAGGTGCATTTGCTGGCAGGTCGTCAGCCGGCCTGGTATAAAATATTTTATTGGTAAAATCATCTGTTCCATTGTCCGGAGTGCGTGGATCATGAAAACCTGCAATCATGGGAGCGGGATTGCTTTGTGTGTAAGCGTTGCTTAAATAGGGTCTGCTGATTTTTTACTAAATGCGCTACGGGCGTATGTTTTAGCTATCTTTAAGGAGTACTAAGTG
>JBDHRB010000426.1:0-2735 GCA_039807355.1 Candidatus Competibacteraceae bacterium | reverse complement strand
GACCTGCCCCGACTTTTCGTCGAGCGCCAGCGTGCCGCGCGTCGACAGCGGGTACGGCAGCGTCGCCCCAACGCCCAGCGATTTGACGATCGGTCCCGGCCGGCCGGCCGCGGCGTCGAAGTTCAGATTCATGCCGAGCTGCCCGTTCGACAGCGTCAGCTTGCCGTTGGCGCTGACGCGCTCCGAGGGGCACGTGGCCGTGGCTCGCGCGGGCCACGCTTGGCCGGCGAGCAGCGGCGCCAGTCCCGCACCGGAGGCCCGCAGCGAACACGTGGCGCCGCCGAGCCGCCCCGCGGCATCGACCGAAATCCCGCGGTCGCCCTGCAACGCGACGTGCAGGCGGTCGAAACGCCCGCTCAGCGCGGCGCCTGCGTGGCGGTCGAAGGACCAGCTCAGGTCGCGCGCGTCGAGCTCCCCCTGCGCCGAGGCGATGATCGATCGTGGGTCGGTGCCGCGGGCGCTCAGGCTGGCGCGCAGCCCGGCGACCCTGCCCATCCAGCCCTGTGGGCGCGTCCCCGCGGGCAAGGCTGCGGTTGACGCGCTGCCGCTGTCCAGATGCATGACCAGCGTGCGCTGCGGCTTGCGCGCGTCGTAGGCGAGGCTCGGCGCGACCTGGATCCCGGCGATCACCGCGCTGCCCTTCAGGTCGAGCGCGAGATCGCCACTGTGGGCTTCGACGGCGATTGCACGCGCCTCGACCACCAGGCCGACGATCTCCTGCGCGGACAGCTTCACATCCGCTTCGATTCCCGTGGCTGCGCGTTCGAGCAGGGCGACGAATGCCTCGGGCCCGGTCTTGTCCTCCGCCAGGCGATCGATGAGAAGAGGGCGCAGGTCGATCCGGCCGGAGGTGAGGCTGGCGCTCAAGCGGGGACGTGACCCGCCCCACGACAGGCCGACTTCGCCGGAGGCGACGCTGTCGCCCAGGCGCAGCGCGAGGTCGCGAACGGTCGTCTCCGCGGCGGTCAGGACCAGGCGCAGCTGCACGTCGAGCGCCCCGGGCTCGCGCGCGGCGAGGCCGAGCGCGCGCAGCGGCAGCCCAGCATCCGCGGCCGTGGCGTGAACGCCGGCGTCGAGCCGCGATCCGTCGCGGGCAAACGTGCCGTCGAAGTTCGCCGTCAGCCCCGACCACTCGACCGAGCCCTGCAGCGGCACCGTCGCGCCTGCCGCGCCCAAGCCGGAGAGCGGCGCGGTGCGTGCGTCGATCACCACGGTCTGGGCGCCGAGCTGCGCCGCGCCGCGCAGGGCGACGGGGCCAGCGTCCGCCAGTTCGCCCTCGAATGCCGAGATCTCGAAAGGCATCGGCGCGAGACCCTCGCGCCGGTAGCTGCCGGCGACGGTGCCGATGCGCAGGCGCGCGATGCCGGCAAAGGAATAAGAGGAGGGCTCGCCGCCGGCGGATGGCGCGAAGAGCGGCGTCCAGTTTCCCCGGCCGCCAGCGTCCCGGGCGAGTGCGAGTTCGAGTCGCTCGGCGGTGACTTCTTGCAGCGAGACCGAGCGACGCAGCAGCGCCAGCAGGTCGATCCGCGCCGTGGGCCGAACGCCGCGTGCCAGCGTCGCCTCCGGTCCGGCCGAGGGGTCGGACACGACCAGCGCGTCGGCGGAGAGCGTCGCCGCGAGTCCGGTATGAACTCTGAGCGGCCCTTCGACCCGCGTCGGCAGGCCGAAGGCCGCGCTCAGCGCGCGCTCGAGCGTCGGGCGGAGATATTCGCCGGAAACCTCGGCGCCGCGGTAGAACGCGCCGGCGCAGACGGCTAGCGCGGCAACGATCAAGGCCAGCACGGCCCAGAGCGCGCGCTTCATCGATCGTCCGTGCTCGACGACCCCGGCGTCCTCATCACGGCCGGCTCGTACACCAAAGGCGCCGACGCCACTCTCGCATGTGCAGCCGGCCCGATTCGGGCTCCAGGACGCGGCAAATCGGCATCGGCTTTCAGCGACCGCTCGGCGAGGAGCGGGGTCCGGCGTCGGCCGCGCCGGCCTGCGCCTGCAGGCTGGCCAGCAGCCGCCGAAACTCCGCGTTGCTGCGCAGCAGCTCGCGGCCGGCGGCGATGAGCTTATCCACCTGATCGTCGCTCAGTGCAAAGCTCGTGGGGATCTCGTTGAGGAAGCGGCGCAGCGGCCCCTCGGGCACTTCCGCGAAGCTCACGCGAATGAAATACTGCGTCACCGGCCGCTCGGGGGTGGAAAGATTGCGCGCCCAGCGCTCGAGGCTTTGTTGGGTCTGCTGCAGCGTAGCCACGTTGTAGCGATGCAGCTGGATGTTGGTCACCGCGTCCAGCGTTTTCTCGAGCCCCGGCGCCTCGCGGGTCGCGCCGATGCCCAGGGGCGAGTCGGCCGCCGCGTTCACCGCAATGATGGCGATGCGGCGCGGCAACGGGATGCCCTCGCTTTGCTGGTACGCCTTCGCGCCGCCAACCAGTTCGATGGTGTCCAGCATCGCGCGCAGGCCCAGGTTGTCGGTGATCCCCCCGTCGACGAACTGCGCGAACTTGTGCACCACCTTGTTCTCGTACGCA
This sequence comes from Candidatus Competibacteraceae bacterium, assembly GCA_039807355.1. Taxonomy (GTDB): domain Bacteria; phylum Pseudomonadota; class Gammaproteobacteria; order Competibacterales; family Competibacteraceae; genus UBA2383. The sequence continues at coordinate 216 of JBDHRB010000426.1, read as the reverse complement.
ACGTCGCCCTGCACGATCATGCGCAGGTTCGGGTTGTCGTTGTCGCGCTGCTGCGCGGCAGCCAGCCACGCCGGCAGGCGCTTCTCGCAGCCGGGGTAGTTCTCAACCGCCACCGGGTCGAACAGCACCGGCACGGCGCTCGACGCGGTGACCGCGCGGGCCAGCGGGAACGACTTCAGGTCCGAGCACAGCAGGTCGAAGTATTCCTGGACGAAG
>JBDHRB010000004.1:0-17617 GCA_039807355.1 Candidatus Competibacteraceae bacterium | reverse complement strand
CCGTAGCGCACCGCCACGCCGCCCAGTTTATCCACCGACTGGCGCTCGCCGGATTCATTGCTAATCCGCAGATAGACCTTGTAGCGCGCTTCCTCGGCGTTTTCAAAGCTGACAATCGGTTGATAATTCAGCGCAAAGCGTCCCCCGGTCAACGCATCGCGGATCAAGCGAATCGCTGCATCGTCTTCTTCACTAATCGCCCCGCTGGCGGTTCCGCTGCGCCGACTGCTGGCCTCCTGGGGCGGCGCATACAGCTCGACCTGGTTGCCGCCGCGCTGCCGGGCGACTTCACAGGCGCGGTCTGCACGCGACAAAATCATCAGGGCGCTTTCATGACTGTTGCGCGCATCGTAAACGCCGATGCAGCAAGTGGTGGTCAACAGCTTGCCGCCGACCTGGAAATTGTACTGGGCGATGGTTTCACGCAGCCGCTCGGCCAGCGCCAGCGGCTCTCTGGTGGAACTGGACGGCAGATAAACGACGAACACCTCGCTGGCGAAATGCGCCGCCATGTCATCTGGGGTCAGGATTTGCTTAACCAGCGCGGCGACCTCGCGCATGAACTGCTCCAGCGCTTCAAAGCCCATTGAATGCCGGATCGTTGAATAGTCGGTAAACAACACATACAGCACAGCGCCGTCATGCTCGATTTCCAGCGCCTCAAGGAAAAACCGCCGGCTGTATAGCCCGGTCACCTCGTCAAACTTGAGCAGTTCTTCCAGTTGCTGGTTGTACGGGCTTTTCTCCGGGGTCGCGTCGCGGACGATGATCTGGGTGCAAGGTTCATCGTTCATCCGGGTCGGCGCACATTCGAGCAGGATGGGAAAGGTCTGGCCGTTGCTGCGCAGCCCGACCAGCTCCACCGGCTCAATCGCCTTGCCGGAGCGGATGCTGCGGCGCAAGACGCTTTTCAGCGCATCGCGGTAGCCGGGCGGCACCATGTACAGCAACTGGATATTGGCTAAATCTTCTTTGCGTTCATAGTGGAACAGGCGCAGGTAGGCGGAATTGGCGTAGACGTGAACGCCTTCATGAATGTAGGCAATCGCTTCCTGGATATTTTCCAGCAGCGCCTGGCTGCGCACCTCGCTTTCCTTGAAGCGCACTTCAAAGGACTGCTGGCGCTTGCGGTCGCGCAAATGCCGCAATTCCTTGCGCAACACCGCCACCAGATGATCGGCGTCGTCGAGATAAAAATAGTTATCCACGCCTTCTTCCAGCAGCCGGGCTGGCCGGTACGTCTGGCGATGCTCGTCGTCGATCACGGCGATCATCGGCAAATCCAGTTGCGCTTCCGCCACCATCAGGCGGATTTCCGCGATAGTCGGCAAGGTTTCGTCGAGGCGCAGCAGGATCAAATCCAGCGGTTGATAATCAATCGCCGCTCGCGCTTGCTCCGCCTGATCGGTTTGGATCAACTCCAGTTGATAGCCGTCGCTACGCAAGGTTTTGACGATGTGATCGATGTCCGCTTGAGCGCGGTCCACAATCAGCAAGTTAATGAGAGACGGATCAGACACGTGTTCCAACCTCGGCTAGGGGCCAGGACTCGAACCGGAAGCAACCGGTCATCAGCCGCGCTCGACCAGGGTTTTGGCCAGTTGCCCCGGTTGTTCCCGCACCAGCCGGGGCGCTAAATAGCCCGGCAATCGCTGACGCAACGCCTCCATGATAGCCAATGCGGCGCTTTCCTTCACGGCGAAATGTGCGGTTCCGCGCACCGGGTCCAGCAGGTGCAGATAGTAGGGGGTGACGCCGGCGGCGAACAGCGTCTCGCTCAACTCGGCGAGGGTGTCCGGGTTGTCATTGACCCCGCGCAGCAGCACCGATTGGTTGAACAGGGTCACGCCGGCGCCGCCCAGGCGGCGCAGGGCCGCCGCCGCCGCGTCATCAATTTCACGCGGGTGGTTGGCGTGAATCACCGCCACCCGGCGCAAGCGCGTTTGCGCCAGGATTTCCAGCAATTCGTCATCAATCCGCGCCGGCGACACCACCGGGATGCGGCTGTGAATGCGCAGGCGCTGCAAGTGCGGAATCCGCTCCAGCGCCGTCAACAGCTCGCCCAGCCGCCGGTTGGACAGCGTTAACGGGTCGCCGCCGCTAAGAATCACTTCGCGCAGGCTGGGATCCGCCGCCAGATAGGCGAGCGCGGGGCGCCATTCGTCCACACCGGCATGATGATCGGCATAAGGAAATTCGCGGCGGAAGCAGTAGCGGCAATGCACCGCGCAAGCCCCGGTGACGATCAGCAAGGCGCGACCGGGATATTTATGCAGCACGCCCGGCGCGACCGATGCCGTTTGCTCATCCAGGGGATCGGCGACAAAGCCCGGCGCGGATTCCAACTCTGCGGCCTGCGGCAACACCTGGCGCAACAGCGGATCGGCGGGGTCGCCCGGACGGATACGCGCCACAAAGTCGCCCGGCGCCTGCATCGGAAATAACCGGGCCGCCGCCTGCGCCCCCGGCAACAACTCCGCATCCAGTTGCAAGACCTGCAACAATTCCTCCGGATCGCGGATAGTCTCAGCCGATGGGGTCCGCCAGCGGCGAGTCTGACGGGAGGGAGCCTTTGCAGTTATCATACGCGGGGTTATCACTGAACATTCTCACAGCAAGGCGGATTTCGCATGGCGACGTATAGTACCAATGAATTTAAAAGCGGGTTAAAGATCATGCTGGATGGCGATCCTTACACCATTGTTGAAAATGAATTCGTCAAACCGGGCAAGGGTCAGGCGTTTAATCGGGTCAAGGTGCGCAACCTGAAAACCGGGCGCACCATCGAGCGCACGTTTAAATCCGGCGACACTGCCGAAGGCGCCGATGTGGTTGATGTAGAGCTACAATATCTTTACAACGACGGCGAGTATTGGCATTTCATGGATCAGCAAAGCTTTGAGCAACTGACCGCTGATGCCGCCGCCGTCGGCGATGCGGCGCAATGGCTCAAGGAAGAAGCGATTTGCCAGGTGACCTTATGGAATGGCGTCCCGTTGAGCGTCGCTCCGCCAAACTTTGTCATCATGACCATTGTGGAAACCGATCCCGGTCTGCGCGGCGATACTTCGGGCGGCGGCGGCAAACCCGCAACCCTGGAAACCGGCGCGGTAGTGCGGGTGCCGCTGTTCGTGCAGAGCGGCGAAGTGATCAAGGTCGATACGCGCACCGGCGAGTACGTTTCCCGAGTCAAAGAATAGGAGAAATACCCTGATGTCCCCCGACTCGATCAGCACTCTTGAACTGGCGGATACTGACCATGCGCTTCAGGTAGCGGATCGGGTCTGGTGGGTGGGACACCGGCAGGAAAATGACATTTTTCAATGTCATGTTTATCTGATCGAACAGGGCGATCAGTCGATCTTGCTGGACCCCGGTTCGATGCTGACCTTTCGCCACACCCTGCGCAAGATCGAAGAGATCATTCCGTTCACCCAGATTCGCTATTTCCTTTGCCACCACGAGGACCCGGACATCACCGGGGCCTTGCCGCTGATCGACCAATTGGTCAGCCGCAAGGATGCGGTGCTGGTCACTCACTGGCGAACCCGGATGTTGATCAAACATTACGGGTTGCGCCTGCCGTTCTGGCTGGTTGAGGAACATGACTGGCGTCTGGCCCTCGAAGACCGCTGTCTGGAGTTTATCTTCACGCCTTACGCGCACTTTCCCGGAGCGATCTGCACCTTTGATCCGGTTTCGCAAGTGCTGTTTTCTAGCGATCTATTTGGCGGGTTGACCCCGGAGTTTTCCCTGGTGGCCCGGGATGAAAGCTATTTTGAAGCGATGCGCCCGTTCCACGAACACTATATGCCCAGCCGCGACATCCTCAGCTATGCGCTGCGGGCCATCGAACGCCATCCGCTGCGCATCATCGCCCCGCAACACGGCTCGATCATTCCCGAACATTTGGTCGCATTCATGATCGACCACCTGAAAACCCTGGACTGCGGGCTGTATCTGATCGCACGCGGCGACACCGACATTCAGAAGTTATCCCAGCTCAACCAAACCCTGCGCGACATCACGCAAACCATGCTGATTTACCGGGATTTCCGCGACATCGCCAACAGCCTGCTGGAAATCACCCAGCGGATGCTGCCGGCGACTTCGCTGGAATTTCACGCCCGGCTTGATCAACAGCGGGTTTTGCATCTCTCCCCGGAAAGCCGCTATCGCGGTGTTGAAGAAGCAAAACCGCCAGCGGCGGTGGCGCGCATTCTCGATCTGGATCACAAGCAATGGAGCGAACTGAACACCGCCAGCGCCGCTGAATTTCTCCTGGCCGGCGACAGCAACGATGCGCCGCTTTTGATGCTGCCGCTGTTCTCCCCGGCCAAAGGAACCGCAGAGGCGGTAGCGATCATCCATCTGACTGAACCGGCGACCGCCGACGAGGCTTTACGTCAGGTCATCGAACAGATGAGCGTGCCCTTGCAGGTGGCGGTCGAGCGGGAAGTGATCTACCGCCAGTTGGATTTGGAGCGGCAGCAGATTTATGAACGCTCGATCCGCGATCCGCTGACCGGGCTGTTCACTCGCATCTACATGCAGGAAGTGGTGCAGCGGCTGTGCGAAATTCAAGACCGCAATCCCAGTCACCGGGTGGCGGTGCTGATGCTCGACATCGACCATTTCAAAAGCGTCAATGACACCTATGGGCACAATCAGGGCGATGTGGTGCTGCGCCAGGTCGCTGCGGAAATCCTGAAAACCGTCCGCACCAGCGATATTGCCGTGCGCCTCGGCGGCGAAGAGTTCGCCATTTTCGTGGTCAGCGAAGCCATTGCCAACGTCGCCAGCTTCGCCGAACGGCTGCGGGGCAAAATCGCCGCCCTCCATTTCGCCGCGCCGATGGCCGAGCGCCCGGTCACGGTGAGCATCGGCATCGCCTTGCGCGAACCGCAAGAGGCGCTGCTCGATCTGATCCAGCGCGCCGACATGGCCCTGTACGAGGCCAAGCACGGGGGACGCAACCGGGTTTGCACCGCGTCGGCGGCGTGACGGTCGGCGCAAAGCATGATGGACTGGCGGCCCGGCGCTGATTTCGCCACGTTGCGACTGCGGGCAGAACTCCTGGCGCGTATTCGGGCCTTTTTCGCGGCGCGGAAGGTGCTGGAAGTGGAAACCCCGCTGTTATCGGCGGCGGCAATCCCCGATCCGCATTTAGCCAGCTTCGCCACGGTCTATTCCGGGCCGGGGCCGCGCAACGGGCAAACCGTCTATTTGCACACCTCGCCGGAATTTCCCATGAAACGGCTGCTGGCGGCGGGCAGCGGCTGCATCTATCAAATCGCCCGGGTGTTTCGCAATGGCGAAGCGGGCCGCCGGCACAATCCCGAATTTACCCTGCTGGAATGGTATCGGGTCGGCTTTGACCATCACCAACTGATGGCCGAGGTCGCCGAACTGGTTACCGCGTTGCTCGGCGAGCGCCGCACCCTGGCTGAACCGGAATCGCTGACCTATCAACAGGCGTTTCAACAGTATCTGGAGCTGAACCCGCATCGGGCTACGGTTGCCGAACTGGCGGCGTGCGCGGAACGGCAGGGCGTGTCGATTCCCCTAGGAATGCCGGCGGATCAGCTTGATCCCTGGCTGGATTTACTGCTGACCCAGCGCATCGAAGCGCATCTCGGTCGGGGGCGGCTGTGCTTTCTCTACGATTATCCGGCTTCGCAGGCGGCGCTGGCCCGGCTGGGTCCGGGCGATCCGCCGGTCGGCGAGCGTTTCGAGCTGTATCTGGACGGCATTGAGCTGGCCAACGGCTTTCACGAACTGGGCGACGCCGTGGAACAGCGTCGGCGCTTTGCGGCGGAGAATGCAGCGCGACAGGCGCATGGATTACCGGTGATGCCGGTCGATGAAAACCTGTTGGCGGCGCTGGATGCCGGATTGCCGGAATGCGCCGGCGTCGCGCTGGGCGTGGATCGACTGATCCTGCTGGCGGCGGGGAAAACCGCGCTGGCCGAAGTGCTGGCGTTTCCATTTGAACGAGCGTGAGTCAACTTATTTTTCCCGGCTCGCTCGGCTACACTGAATCATCGGCCTGATCTGCATCCTCCGTTGCGCCATGAACCAGCACCGTCGCTACGCCGCACCCCCCGAACCTGAACCGTTCCGCCGCTCAGGAACGCCGCACGGCGCGTACTGGCTGATGGGACTGTCCATCGGCCTGGCCCTGTTGTTAGCCGCGCTGTTGGCCAGCGGTTTCCGGGTGTTTCTTTACACGCGGGGCGCGGCCAGCGTCGAATCCCCGTGGATCGCGGCGCAGCAGCGGGAAGCCGCATTGCGCCGGGAGTTGGCGCTGCTTCAGGAGCAATGGCTGGGACGACAGGCGCAATGCCCGATCATCGCCGCTCCGCCGCCAACCCCGATTCCGCAACCGTTGCCCGAACAACCGGTTGTAGAAACGCCGCCCGCGCCGGACGCTCCGCTGGTGATTCCCCGCCAGCCGGAAAATCTGGATTTTCTCGACGGCTGCTGGCGCTCGGTGACTGATTTGTTCGATACACGGGATAAAAAACCCATCCAGCATGAATATTGCTTCAATGACCGTGGCGCGGGCGAAGTGACGGTCAAATCCAATCATTTCACCTGTAAGGGCAAAATCAGCGCGGTGCGGCGCGGGCGCGAAAAACTGGTCATCAAAACCCTGGATACGGCGCTCGGCTGCGACAACCAAAGCCGTTTTAGCGGCTGGCAAGTCGATTGCCAGTCTCAGGCGAATGGTCAGGCGCTGTGCCAGGGCGTGAACTACAACGACAAAACCCGTTTTAGCGTGACGCTGCTCCGTAAATAATTCCCACGCGATGGAATCCCGCCATGCTGCGCACCGTCCCGAAATATCAATCCGTCATCAGCATTATTCCTGGCGGCTGTATCCAGTTTCTCGATCTCGGCTTGAATCTGGGCGCATTCAGCAAATTCTCCTGCGCCTTCAATGAAGCCGCCCGACCCGGCGCTGAAGAAGTTTATGATTTGCATTGCCTGGAACTGGATGAGGCGACCCAGGATTATCTCAGCCGGCAAACCGGTCAAAGCGCCGACCCGCTGTATTCGATCAAGGCGGAAAAAGCGGTTGAAGTCTATCTCGATCAATGGATTCCCCTGCCGCTATTACGGCGCAGCGGCGTTAAACCGAACGGTCAGCCGGCGTTTCATGCCGGGCCGGCCAATTGGGCGCGGGGCCGGTTGACCGCGCTGCCGGAACCGGATCGGGATGGATATACCCACCGGCTGACCATCGCCCTGGACACGGTGAGCGAACCGCGCCCGCCCGGTGAACTGTATTTCGCCCTGGCCCCCGAAGACATTCAGGCCGGCGAAGAATTTATGCTGGCCGATGATGAGAGAGATAACGCCTGGCTGCTCGGTCAGGATTGGTTCGATGAATGGCTTTATCAACTGTTTTACCGCTACAAATCCGCGCAAAAACGCGGGCGGCCCTTGCGTGATGAAGATTTTGAATACGCCTGCGAACATCTGGCGCGTTATCTGACCTTGCTGCGGGTTTTCGCCAAAGCGCGGATGGTGCCGACGCTGCGCTTGATCGACCCCGGCAAATATGCGCCGATTGAAGTCGATTTCATTATTGATGTCGGTAATTCCCGCACCTGCGGGGTATTGATCGAAACCATTCCTGACGCGGCGACCACCGATTTAAACAACAGCTATGTGCTGGAATTGCGCGATCTGTCGCGGCCCGAACAAACCTGCCGCGAGCCGTTTGAATCGCGCCTGGAATTTAGCAAGGCGCTGTTCGGTATGCCGGAATGTCTGGCGCTGTCGCGGCGCAGTGGCCGACGCACCGAAGCCTTTGTCTGGCCCACCGTGGTGCGGGTCGGCGAAGAAGCCGCCCGGCTGGCCGCCCAGTCCGCCGCCGCCAGCGGCCATACCGGCATGTCCAGCCCGAAACGCTATCTGTGGGATTTGCAACCCCGCCATCAGGAATGGCGCTATCACCGTCCTGCCGACGATCCCCAGGCCGGCGAACAGCCGGTCACTTCCGGCAACTATGTCCTCGATCTCAACGAAGTCGGCACGCCGCTGACCCATCTGAAAAGCGGACGGCTGCGCCGCGAAGCCGCGTTCAGAACCCAGCCGCTGGAACCGGCCCTGCGCGCCCGCTACTCGCGCAGTTCGCTGATGATGTTTGTCCTGAGCGAGCTGATCATGCAGGCGCTGGTGACGATCAACTCCCCCGCCCAGCGCAGCGAGCGCCCGCATTCGGATATTCCGCGCCGGCTGCGCCGGATCATTCTGACCGTGCCGACCGCCATGCCGTTGAGCGAACGCAAACTGTTTCGCCGCTGGGCGGAATGGGCGCGGGACACGCTTTGGGAGGCGCTCGGCTGGCGCAACTGGCAGGCGGCTAACCGCAAGGGTCTGCGCACCGCCCGCAGTAACGATTATCGGGAAGCGCCGGATTTGCGGGCGGACTGGGATGAAGCCAGCGCCAGCCAACTGGTGTTTCTGTTCAACGAGATTACCCGGAAATTCCAAGGCGATGTCCGCTTCCTGTTTCGCCTGTATGGCCGACACCGCGCCGAACATCCGGGCCGCGAGAGCCTACGCATCGCCACCCTGGACATCGGCGGCGGCACCACCGCCCTGATGATTACCACCTACGAAACCCTCGGCGAAGGCGCGACCGCAGTGATTCGCCCGCATCAACTGTTCCGCGAAGGCTTCACCATCGCCGGCGACGATATTCTGCGCACAGTGATCGAACGCCATGTGCTGGATGCTATCGGTCAGGCGGTGCAGACGGCGGGCGTCGCCGACGCCAAGGCGCTGCTTAACCAGCTCTTTGGCGGCGATTTCGGCGGGCAGTCGGAGCTGGAGCGCAGCCTGCGCCGCCAGTTCGCTACCCAACTGGCCATGCCGATTGCCTTGCGCCTGTTGCGCGATTACGAGGCGGTGGATTTCCAGCACGGTCATCCCGGCTACAGCCGACCGTTGCGCGACTACCTGCCCGATCCGACGCGCTGGCCGGCGCATCTGGCGGCGTATGTCGAGCAGGCCGCCCGGCAGGCCGGGGCCGCGCCGTTTGATCTGGCCGCCGCACCGCTGATCTTTGACGCCCGCGCTTTGGATCGCAGCGTGCGCAGTTGCATCGGACCCATCGTGGCCGATTTGTGCGAGATCGTGCATCTCTACGACTGCGATCTACTGTTGCTCACCGGGCGGCCCTCGCGGCTGCCGGCCTTCAGTGGGGTGGCGCGGGCGAAAATGCCGCTGTCCCCGGAACGGATCATCGCCCTGCATCGCTACCGGGTGAGCAATTGGTATCCCTACCGCGACGCCCACGGGCGGATTGCCGACCCGAAAACCACCGTGGTCATCGGCGCGATGCTCTGTGCGCTGGCCGAAGGGCAACTGGAAGCGTTCTCCTTCCGCAGCAGTGAATTGCATCCCCAGTCCACGGCGCGTTTCGTCGGCGAAATGGAATTGTCCGGGCAGATGCTCGACAGCAAGGTGTTTTTCCGCGAGCTGGACCTGGACAGTGATGAAGCGCGGGAACTGACTCACACCTTCAGTTTTGAAGCGCCGCTGTTCATCGGCTTTCGTCAACTGGAGGCGGAACGCTGGCCGGCGACGCCCTTTTACCGGCTCGGTTTCGCCGATCAACAGGCGATTGCCAACGCCCGGGGCCGGCTGCCCTACCAGGTCACAGTGCGCTTCACCTCTGGCCCCCGCGACGATACGGCAAATGGCGCGGCGGAGGTGGATGAAGGCGAATTCAAGATTGAAGAGGTGTCGGCTGCCGATGGCGCGCCGGTGCGCCGGGAAGACCTGACCCTGCGCTTGCAAACGCTGAGAAATCAGGAAGGGTATTGGCTGGACACCGGCATTTTCAGCCTGGTTTGAAGCAATTTCGAGATGGCGAGGCAATCCAGATGTCCGTACCCGCTGAACGGCTATTGACCGAACAACAGTATCTTGATCAGGAACGTCAGGCCGAGGGCAAAAGCGCGTTTTATCGGGGCCAGGTCTACGCCATGTCCGGGGCGAGTCGGGCGCATAACCTGATTGCCCTGAACGTCGGCGCTGAACTGCGAACCCGGCTGCGCAAACGCCCCTGTGAAGTTTATGTCGGCGACATGAAAGTTAAAGTCAATCCCAGCGGGTTATACACCTACCCGGATGTGGTCGTCGTTTGCGGCGAGCCGCAATTTGCCGATCTGCACAACGATGTCCTGCTCAATCCCAAAGTGATCTTTGAGGTGCTGTCGCCGTCTACCGAAGCCTATGATCGTGGCGATAAATTCGGTCATTACCGGCGGCTGGCCTCGCTCAACGATTATGTGCTAGTTGCCCAGCATCGTTGTCGCATCGAGCATTTTTCCCGGCAGGCGGATGGGCGCTGGTTGCTGCTGGAGATCAATGACCCACAAACGGACTGTGTGCTGGAGAGCATCAATTGCGCGTTGCCTCTGGCCGAAATCTACGAGCGGGTTGCCTTTGCAAGCGGCGAGTAACCCGGCTCCGGCGCTATGGGCAGAATCCACCCAGCCCCTGTTGCCAAAGGGGCGCTATCGTTAAAGAGACCGCCTGGATGTTACCCGAAGACCAAGCACTGGCAGCGCGTTGCCAAACCGTCGGCCAGGCGCTGCACACCGCCCTGACCTGGGTCAACGATAACGGCGAGCGCCTCGGCCCGGCCAGCGCCGGCCTGCAACGCGACCTGCGTAAAAGCCGGTTATTGGCGCAAAGTCTGGAAAGCGCCGCCCGGCGCAAGATGGGCGTCAGCGTGTTCGGCCCCAGCCAGGCCGGCAAATCCTATCTGGTTTCGGCGCTGGCCCGTCCGGGAATCCAGCCGCTGCTGGCTAACTTCGCCGGCCAGCCGGTCGATTTCATCCGGGAAATCAATCCAGAAGGCGGGCGCGAATCGACCGGGCTGGTGACGCGCTTCACTCTGGATCGCTCCAGCGTAGCGACCCCGGAATATCCGGTGGAACTGCGCCTGCTCACCCAGACCGATCTGGTGAAAATTATCGGCAACACCTATTACGCCGACTGTCGCCACGACGACTGGCCCGATCCCGAACCCGACGCCATTCTCCAGCGCCTGGCGGAACTCGCGCCCCGCGCCCAGCCGCACGCGGTCGATCCGTTGACTGATGACGACATCTACGATCTGGAAGACTATTTCTGGCGCTCGTTTCGCGGCGCGGGCCGGATCAAGGTGTTGAAAAATTCACCGTTCTGGAATCAGGCCGCCGAGCTTGCGCCGCGTTTGCCGCCAGCGGATCGCGCCCGCCTGCTGGGGTTATTGTGGGGCGATGTCGAACCGTTCACCCAGCTTTACCTGCGGCTGTATCAGGCGCTGAAAAGCCTGGATTTCGCCCCGGTCGCTCGCGGCCCGCTGACCGCTTTGATCCCGCGTGAACGCAGCATCATTGATGTGCAGATGTTGCGCGGCCTGGGGATGGACGACGGCGAGCGGGTGACGGTGCTGGTCGGAACCCGCCCGGTGCCCTTGCTGCGCGCCGAAGTCACCGCGCTGACCGCCGAACTGAAAATCGTTCTGGAACACCCGCCCGCCGGACTGGACGGCGCTGCGTATGATTTTTTTCAACATACCGACCTGCTGGATTTTCCCGGCGCACGCTCGCGGGAGCAGATCAAGGACTTGCCGGAGTCTTTGCGCCGTCCCGACGCGCTGTCCGGCTTCTTTCTGCGCGGCAAGGTCGCGTATTTATTCGAGCGTTACTGCGCCGAACAGGAATTGACCGCGATGTTGCTGTGCATCGGGCCGGGCAATCAGGAAGTGCGCGGTTTGCCGGACCTGGTGCAGGAGTGGATTGCCGCGACCCATGGCGCGACCCCTGAAGCCCGCACCGACCATCCCGCCGCGCTGTTTCTGGTGCTGACCAAATTCGATATGGAGTTTGAGCAGAAAGCCGGCGCTTCCGACGATCCGGCGCAACGCTGGAGCATTCGCCTGTCTTCCTCCCTGCTCGATTTCTTCGGCAAGCAACACGACTGGCCGCGCTGTTGGGATGGGCGGGGCGGATTTCGCAATACTTTCTGGCTGCGCAATCCCCACTTCAAGCAAAAGGCCATTTTCGATTACGACGGCGACCGCGAGCGCCAGGTGCGCGAGGCGGAACAAGCCTATATCGCCGGTCTGCGCACTGGATTTCTCAACAACCCGGATGTGCGCAACCACTTCGCCGACCCGGCCCGCGCCTGGGACGCCGCCCTGCGCCTGAATGATGGCGGCGTCGGTTATCTGGTCGAGCAACTCAGCCCGCTGTGCCAGCCGGAGCTGAAACGGCGACAAGTCGCCCGGCGGCTGGACGACCTAGCCCAGAGCGCCGCCGGGCGCTTGCGCAGTTATTACGTCAGCGACGATCTGGACGCCGAACGCGCCAAAAAGCGCCAGCGGGGCAAAACCTTGGCGCGGAAACTGGTGAATTGCGCAGCAAACCAGCGTTTTGGCGAATTGCTCTGGAATCTGTACGTCAGCGACGAAAGCCTGTACGACGTGTATTTCCAAATCGAGCGGCAGCCGGATGCGTCGCAGATGGAAACCGCCCATGCGTCGCCGGAATTGATGGGTGCGCCGGTCGATGCGGCGGATTTGCTGAGTTTATTCAGCGATGATGAGGAAGCGGATGCGGATGCGCCGTCGCCCGCCCTGGAGTCCCCCCGGTTGCTGATGGACGCCGCCGACCGTTACGCCAATCAAGTGATCGCGCATTGGCTGGAACAGTTGCGCGATTTAAGCAACGAGTGCGCCGCGCAAAATTATTTCGGCCTGGCGGCGGAGGAATTCAGTGCGCTGGTTCACGAACTGGCGAGCGGCGCGGAACGGTTCAACGTGCGCCAGCGCATCGCCGCCGGGGTGCGCGACGCTTCGCATTTTCACAATATCCACCGCGAGAAACTGGCCTGGAAACAGGCGGCGCTGGCGGCGGCGCTGCTCAACGCCTATGTCAGCACCCTCGGCGTTGACCCGCAGGGCGACGCCGCCCGACGCCCGGTGATTACCGTCGCCGGACGTTCCCGCCCATTGTTCGCGCCGCGCCCAGCGTTTACCGGCTATCCGCCGCTCGGCGCGAAACCACTGCCTTACGATCAGGATTTTTACGCCGACTGGCTGTACGCCCTGACCTTGTTGATCGAAGGCAATGTCGCCGGAGCCATCACCAATGAGATCGAGCGCGAGCAAAACCGGCGTCTCGGTCAGGCATTGGCGGCGCTGGATCAGCGCAATTAGGTGAAACAGCATGACCTCCGACCTGGAAATACCCGGCTACACCCTGGAAAGACGCCTCGGCGCCGGCGGCATGGCCCAGGTGTATCTCGCCCTGCAACACTCGCTGAACCGCAAGGTGGCGCTCAAGCTCCTGACCCTGGGCGACCCGGAATTGCGCGAGCGTTTCATTTCCGAAGGGCGGATGGTCGCCCGCCTCAATCATCACCACATCATCACCATCTACGATGTCGGAGCATTTCCCGGCGGTTGCTACATGGCCATGGAATACGCTGAAGGCGGGGCGCTCGATCAGCGCATCAAGCACCGCCTGAGCGCGGAACAGGCGCTGCGGTTTTTACAGCAAATCGCCTCGGCGCTTGACCACGCCCATCAACAAGGGCTGGTGCATCGGGACATCAAGCCGGCCAATATCCTGTTCATGGCCAATGGCGACGCCAAGGTCGCCGATTTCGGCATCGCCAAGGACAGCCGTCAGAATCATCATCTCACCCAAACCGGCTTCGTCCTGGGCACGCCGATGTACATGAGTCCCGAACAGGCGCTCGGCGAGCCGGCCACCAGTCGCAGCGATCTGTACAGCCTGGGCGTCATGTTCTACGAGATGCTGACCGGCAGCCGGCCCTATCAGGCGCGGGACACTCACGCCCTGCTGGCGCTGCATATCCATCAGCCGATTCCGCGTTTGCCTGCGGCGCTGAACCGCTATCAGGAGGTGGTGGATCGGCTGATGGCGAAACGACCGGAAGCCCGCTTCGCCAGCGCGGCGGAATTGCTGGCCGCATTAGCGCACATTCAGGAAATCCCGGCGGAACTGTCCGGGAGTGAGGTGATGATGAACCAGGGTGAATGGCGGGTGCGCGTAGAACCTGATCCTGAGCAACGCCCCGGCTACGCTGCGCTGGTTATCGACGGTTTGGCGCTGCCGCCGCACGATGTGCAGTATTCGATCCGCCGCTCCGGTTTCGGCAACGACGATCTGGGACCGGAAGGCTGGCGCAACGGCGAACACTGGTTTGCGCCGCTGCGCATCGACGCGCTTTCGGAGCGGGATTGCCGGTTGATCGTCGGCCCGGAGATCGCCCGACATCTGGAAAACGGCAATTATCAACTCGGTCTGCACGCGCCCGGTTTCAGCCAACCGCAACAGCGGGTCATGCAATGGCGCGATATTCCCCAGCCGGCGGTGGTCAAACGCCGGCGCGGCGGCATGGCGGGAACGGTTCCCGCAGCATCGCCGCCCGCTGAACCCGCTGAAAATCCGACGTTGATCGACTCGGAACCGACCGCTTCATTGACTGCGCCGCCGCTGATTCAACCGAAACCGCCCGCAGCGTCGGATCAACCGAAACCATCTCCGCTTCAAACCGGTGACCGCCAGCAGCGCCCACCCTCCTCCCAGTGGTGGTGGGTTCTGGCGGCTGTCGCTCTGCTGGCGGTGTTGGGGATAGGCGGATATTGGTGGTGGTTACCCGCGCCCGCGCCGCTGGTCGTGGATCAACCCGCAGAACCGCCGCCGACCACTCCGCCCCCTGCCCAGAAGGAAACGCCCCGCGCTTTTTCCGCGCAGGACGCCCGGCAGAAATTGCAGGCCGGCTTGACCCCTGAGCAGATGTACGCGCTGGCGCAACAGTTTCAGGCGCAACCCGACGGCCTGGAAGGCGCATTTCTTCTGTACAGCCAGGCGGCGGAACAGGGTCATGCCGCCGCCGCGTTGAAATTGGGCGAAATGTACGATCCGGCTTCCAGCGCACCGACGCCATTGCCGCGCCGCCGCGCCGCCAAAGCCTATGCCTGGTATCGTCAGGCGGCGGCAGGCGGTGTCGCTGAAGCTGGCGCGCATTTGGATGCGCTGCGCATTTGGGCGGAACGGGAAGCGGCGCGTGGCGATGCGGACGCGCAAACGGTGTTGCAGGATTGGCCGAACTAGGAGGATCGCGGCGATGGGGCAAAGGCGTTTCATTTCCGGGTTGATTGTGGCCCTTTTGGCAAACTGGATGGGCGCGACCGCGCTGGCCGCGACGCCATTGCTCATGGAAGGCAAGAAAACCCTGTATCAACGGGTTCTCACCCACCCCGGCGCACCGCTGCATTCCGCGCCCGGCGGCCCGCCTTTGACTCAAGCGCCGCCGGCCTTTTCCGTGTTGTACGTCTACGAACGCCAGATGCTGAACGGCGAACCGTGGGTGCAGGTCGGCGCTTCCAGCACTGAGCCGGATGGCTGGATGGCGGCCAGCCAACTGAGCGACTGGAAACAAACCCTGGTGCTGAAGTTCGCCGAACGCTCCGGACGCCAGCCGGTGCTGTTCTTCCGCACGCAAAATCCCCTGACCACGCTCCTTAACGATCCGACGCCAGCGCAGCGCGTACAAGCCCTGCTCAGTCAAGCGCAGGCGGCCAAAGCCGGTCAGGGCAGCGCCGGGGAACTGGTCGCGCTGGAACCGACCGAAGAAGCCGTTGCGCAAAGTCGGTTCTATCTACTGCCGATTTTCAACTTTACCGAAGCCTATACGCCTGGCGGCTCGCCGGTGCAGTTGTTGCAAGTTGCCTCGATTGATCCCGGCGGCGGCTTGCAAACCACGACTGCCGCGCCGCCGCGCACCTTGAAAACCGCGATGGTTTTTGTCATCGACACCACGCTGTCGATGGGGCCGTACATCGAGCGCACCCGTCAGGTCATCACCCGGCTCTATGACGCGATTGCTGCCGCCGGTCTGAGCGACAAGGTGAGTTTTGGCTTGGTCGCCTATCGCAGCAGCGTCGCCAAAACCCCCGGCCTGGAATACGTCAGCCGCATCTACGCCAATCTCGACGAAGGTCAGGACCGTGAACAGTTCCTTGATCTGATCCAGAGCGTTCAGGATACGAAAATTTCCAGCCATTCCTTCAACGAAGACGCCTTCGCCGGAATCATGGATGCGCTGGAAAAAATGGACTGGAGCGACTATGGAGCGCGCATCCTGTTTCTCATCACCGACGCCGGCTCGTTGCGCGGCGATGACCCCTTTTCCGCAACCGGGATGAATGAAGCGCAGATTCTGGCGGTGGCCGAGCGGCAGCAGGTGAAAATTTTCGTCCTGCACCTGCTCACTCCGCAGGGCGCGAAAAATCATGCGCTGGCGGAAAACCAGTATCGCCAGCTCTCGGCGGAGGCCAATCCCCGAATCGGCGATCTGTACGTTCCGATTCCCACCGGCGACGTGGAGCGTTTCGGCAAGGAGATGGAGCGCCTGGCCTCGGTGTACACCCGGCTGGTGCGGGAGGTTGCCGCCGGCAAGCCATTGAATCCCCCGCCGCCGGCCAAGCCGATCACCGATCCCCAGGCCAAGGCCGAGGCGCTTGGTTACGCGATCCAGATGGATTTTCTGGGGCGGAGCCGGAATAGCCAGGCCCCCAAAGTGGTTTCCGCCTGGGTGGCGGACCATGATCTGGCCGACCCGGCGCAACCGGCTTTTCAAGTGTGCATTTTGTTGAGTAAGCACCAGTTGAACGAGCTGCAACGGGGACTTAAAGCCGTGGTGGACGCCGCGATCAAGACCCGGATCAGCCCACAAAACTTTTTTCAGGAAGTGGCGACGGCGGCGGCTCACCTCAGCCGCGATCCCAGCAGCATGGGCCAGAAGGCTTCGGGCAATCTGTATGAAAGCGGCCTGCTCGGCGAGTTTCTCGACGGATTGCCCTATAAAAGCAAGGTGCTGGGCATCACCCAGGACTTGTGGTTGAGCTGGAGCGTCGGCGAGCAACAGGATTTCACCGACGAACTGGAATCCAAGATCAAGGGCTACGAGAAGATGCACAATGATGTCGCCCACTGGATTCGCTTCGGCAATGCTGCGCCCGGCGACGCTCTGTATCGCGTGCCACTCAGCGAACTGCCGTAAGGCGTCTGCTTTCACGCGAGACCGTCATGGCTAAATCTTCCGGCTCCGGCAAAGCGGTGAAAGGACGGCGGCAACTTGCCCAACCGCATGACTCCGGCTACAAACTGCTGTTTTCCCACCCGGCGATGGTCGCTGATCTGCTCAACGGCTTTGTCAAAGAAGACTGGGTGGGCGAGTTGGACTTTGCCACGCTGGAAAAGCAATCGGGCAGCTATGTCAGCGACGATCTGCGGCCCCGCGCCGATGATGTGGTCTGGCGGGTGCGCTGGCGTGACCGCTGGCTGTATGTCTATCTGCTGCTGGAATTCCAGTCGGATGTCGATCCGTTCATGGCGCTGCGCTTGCTGGTCTACGTCGGATTGCTCTATCAGGATTTGATTCGCGCCCAACAACTGACTCAGGATGGACGCCTGCCGCCGGTGTTGCCCCTGGTGCTGTACAACGGTCGTCCGCGCTGGACGGCGGCGACCGATTTGTCCAACCTGATGGTTCCGCCGCCGTCGGGACT
>JBDHRB010000425.1:0-2754 GCA_039807355.1 Candidatus Competibacteraceae bacterium | reverse complement strand
GCCGAGTGCGCCGCCCAAACCGCCGGTAGCGCCGCCGCGCCCGACGCCCCCGACGCCAGCCCAGGAATCGGTGGCGCTGGCGCAACCGCCAGCGGCAGCGCCGGCACCCCCGGCGCCCCCGGAGGTTCCGCCGGAAACGCCGGTAGCGCCGCGTCCGGCGCCGCCGCCCCGTCCCGCCGAACTGCCGCCGGCGGAAATCACCCGCGAAGGCAATCAAGCGGTGGTGGCGCTGCTCGAAAGCGCCGACAAATACGTTAAGGGCGGACAACTGGACAAGGCTGGCGCGGCGCTGGAACGGGCGCTGCGCATCGAGCCGCGTAATGCCGGCATCTGGCACGATCTGGCACAAATTCGCCTGCATCAGGGCCAGTATCAACAGGCGGAGTCGCTGGCCAGCAAATCCAACAATCTGGCCAGCGGCAACCGTGCCCTGCAATCGCGTAACTGGAAATTGATTTCGGTGGCCCGCAAGGCTGGCGGCAACACGGCTGGCGCTGAAGAGGCCGAAGCGCAAGCCGGATTGCTGGCGCGTTGACGGCGATTGCCGCGCCGCCATGGACGTTGTTGAATTATTGGGGCCACGCGGCCCGCTGGCCCGGCAACCGGGCTTTGCCCCACGCCTTCAGCAACAACAAATGGCGGCGGCGGTTGACGCGATGCTCCAAGACGGCGGGGCGCTGATCGTCGAGGCCGGCACCGGCACCGGCAAAACCTACGCCTATCTGATTCCCGCGCTGCGTTCCGGGGCGCGGGTGATTGTTTCCACCGGCACCCGGCATTTGCAGGATCAGCTTTATCAGCGCGATTTGCCGGCGGTGCGTCAGGCGCTGAACAGCCCGGCAAAGATCGCAGTGCTGAAAGGACGCAGCAACTACCTTTGTTTGTACCGGTTGCGCCTGACCGTCGCCGAAGGACGCTTGACTTCCCTGGAACAGGTCGCCGAACTGCGGCGCATCGAAACCTGGGCCAGACGCACCGGCTGCGGCGACATCGCCGAAGTCGCCGAGGTGGCGGAAAACTCCCCGCTCTGGCCGCAAGTCACCTCGACTGTGGATAACTGTCTGGGATCGGAATGCCCGGATTTCGACAACTGCTTTTTCGCCAAGGCGCGGCGCGAGGCGCAGAACGCCGATCTGCTGGTGATTAACCATCACCTGTTTTTCGCCGACATGGCGCTGCGGGAAAGCGGGTTTGTCGAATGGCTGCCCGGCGCTGAAGCGATCATTCTCGACGAGGCGCATCAACTGCCGGAAATCGCCAGTTTCTTTTTTGGCAAGTCGCTGAGTTACTGGCAATTCTTGGAATTGAGCCGGGACACCCGCGTCGAGCAGGCCCGCGACGCCAGAGACTTCCCGGAGTTGCGGGATCGGGCGGCGGCGCTGGAAACGGCGGCGGCAGTCATGCGCGAGGCGCTTGGTTCCGCCGACCGCCGCGCCCAGTGGCGGGAGGTTGCAGAACAGCCGACGGTGTTGAATGCCGCCGCCAATCTGGCTCAAGTATTGAGCGCCCTGCAACAGGCGTTGCAGGCGGCGGCGCTGCGCGGTAAAGGTTTGGAAAGCTGCTGGCGGCGCTGCGAAGATTTTGCCCAGCACTGGACTCTGTTGGCGGAAGCGCCGGAGCGCCCGGAACAGGTGCGCTGGTTTGAGACTCGCGGACGCGGCTTCATCCTCACCGCCACCCCGCTGGACATCGCCTCGACCTTTCACGAGCGCATGGCGGCGCAACCGGGCGCCTGGATTTTCACCTCGGCCACCCTGGCGGTCGGGTCGAGCTTTGACCATTTCGCGGCGCGGCTGGGTTTGACCGATTACGCCGCATTGCGCTTGGACAGTCCTTTCGACTTCGCCCGCAACACCCTGCTGTACCAGCCGCCGGACTTGCCCGATCCCAGTGCGCCGCGTTACACAAGCGCCTTGCTGGAGGCGATTCTGCCAGTGTTACGCGCCAGTCAGGGCCGGGCGTTTCTGCTCTTTACCAGTTACCGGGCGCTGCGCGAAGCCGAAGCCTGGCTGGCCGGACGTCTGCCTTATCCATTGCTGACGCAAGGCGCGTTGCCGAAAGCGGCGCTGCTGAAACGCTTCCGCCAACTGGGCCATGCGGTGTTGCTGGGAACGGCGAGTTTCTGGGAAGGGGTGGACGTGCGCGGCGAAGCGTTGTCCTGCGTGGTCATCGACCGCCTGCCGTTCGCCGCGCCCAATGACCCGGTGTTGCAAGCGCGTATCGAGTCTCTGCGTCAGCGCGGGGAAAATCCGTTCACCGCCTATCAATTGCCCCAGGCGGTGATTGCGCTGAAACAGGGCGCAGGCCGGCTGATCCGCGATGTCAACGACCGGGGCGTGCTGGTGATTGGCGACCCGCGCTTGTCGAACAAAGCCTACGGGCAAACCTTTCTCGACAGCCTGCCGCCGATGCCCCGCACTCGCCAACTGGAGCGCGTCCAGGCGTTTTTCGCCGAATAGCTGTTGCGTCGCCGCCAGTTTTCAGGCGATTTCCGGGCAAAAACCATCTTCTTAAGGCGCAATGCATGACCGTCTATCGTCACCGCGAAGAAACCCTCAATACCCAGCTCGCCATTGCGCTGTCCTGTTTTGGCATACAGGCCGACGCCGAGACCCTTCAAGTGCAGGGACGGGAACGGCCCGATGTGTTGTTCAGTTGGCGTGGTTTGCGCGTCATCATCGAGGGCAAGTTTGCCGATCACCCGCAGGCGCGGCAGGTGGTGCTTGATGATGCGCGGGGACGGGTGCAGCGCGG
>JBDHRB010000424.1:0-2783 GCA_039807355.1 Candidatus Competibacteraceae bacterium | reverse complement strand
GCCGTGTTGATCTACGCCATTTATTTCAACCTGATCGGGGTCGGCGAATCCTGGCTGAGTCGCGGTGCGGTCAGCGCCAAAGTCGGCCTGTGGTGGGCGCATGGCCTGTTTCTCCTGTTCGGCCTGGGACTGTGGTTTTATCACTCGGCTGGCCGTCCGGGCCTGCGCCGGATCAGCCGCCTGGCGCGAGACCGTTGATGAAAATTCTCGACCGTTACCTGTTCCGCGCCGTTGCGACGGCAACGCTGGTCACTCTGCTGGTGCTGCTGCTGCTGGAATCGTTCCTGACCCTGCTGGTAGAGCTGAAAAGCGTCGGCAAGGGCAGCTATGACCTGCTGGCGGCGCTGCATTATTTATTACTGATCCAACCCCAGCGTCTGTGCGAGCTGTTTCCCATGGCCTTGCTGGTCGGCAGCCTGCTGGGGATGGGCGGGCTGGCCGCCGGCAGTGAATTGATCGTGATGCGCGCCGCCGGGCTGTCGCTGACCCGGCTGACCGGATCGGTGGCCTGGACCGGTTTGCTGCTCAGTGTGGCGGTGGCGCTGATTGGCGAGTTTATTGCGCCGCCGCTGGAACAGATCGCCCGCGAACAGCGGGCTTTAGCCAAGGGCGACCATCTGGATATTCGCGGCGGGCGGGGCTTCTGGGCGCGGGACGGCAGCGCCTTCATCCACGTTCAGGCGGTGCTGCCGGGCGTGCGGCTGGTGAACATTCAGATTTTTCAGGTCAACGGTCACGCCCAACTTGAGGCGATGGCCCACGCGGCCAGCGCCCGCTATGAACAGGGGCGCTGGGTGCTGGAGGAGGTCAACCGCAGCCAGATCAATGGCGACGCCGTGCGCGCCGAACATCTGTCCGACCTGACTGTGGCTTCGGCGATCAGTCCGCAAATCCTCGAAGTGCTGGCGGCTGATCCTGATGAACTGGCGATCCGCGATCTGCGGGTATATATCGACTATCTGGAACGCAACGGCCTGGACGCGCAAAACTATCGACTGGCGTTGTGGCGCAAGGCGCTGGCTCCGCTCACGTCGCTGGCGATGCTGGCGGTGGCCATGCCGTTCGTGTTTGGCCCGCAACGCAAGGCCGGGGCCGGTCAGCGCCTGCTGATCGGCTTGCTGCTCGGCCTGACGTTCTTTCTGGTCAACTATCTGCTCGGCAATATCGTACTGCTATACGGCTATCCGCCGCTGGTCGGGGCGGCGCTGCCGGCGCTGCTGTTTTTCGGGGTGGGATTCAACGCGCTGCGCCGCTTGCGTTAGGCTTGAGCAACAACACCAGTTCGGTGGCGGAGCAGCGATCCGGCAGGCGTAACGCCAGCAACAGCAGCAAGGCGCTGCCACCGGCCAGCAGGCTCCAGCCGATCCCCGGCTGCAACGTTCCATGAACGCCGATCAGCACCGCCAGCCACAGCCCGCCGCTCAAAAAACGCCGCAATGCCTGTCGCCAGCCTGGATTTCCACCTCCGCAACGCTGTACGCGCAAGCGCCAGGCGCGCAGGCCCAGGGTTTGGCCGCCATGCACCCAGAATCCGCCGTAGAACAGAAAACAGACCAGCATCAGGTAGGTTTGGAACAGCGGATGGCCGGTCAGCGCCCCGCCCGCCTTGATAGATTCGCCGCCGCCTGAGACCAGGGCGACCCCGCCCATCGCCAGCCCGGCAGCGCCGACCAACACCCCGGCCAGCAGTAAGCCGTCGTAAATGATTGCGGCCAGCCGGCGTGGCAACGGAGCGGGTGTTGCGACCGCGCCCAGAGCAGCGGGCGGCGCGGGCGATGCAGCGAACGTCACCACCGGCCCCGATGCCGGCTACTTGTGCGCCGGTTTGCCGTTAGACCGGCTTTTCGAGGGCGGCGGGCTGATCGGCGCTTCACCCATCGGTTTGGCGGAGATTTCCGGCCCAGCGCCGGAACCGGGAGCTTTGGCGGGACTCTCCAGCGCGGCGGTGATGTCCGACGTGGAGCGCGGCTCGCCCAGCCAGCCGTTGATCTCCGCCACATCGGCTTCGGATAACTGTCCGGCCGATTGACGCAGAACCAGATAATTAGCGATGTAGGAATAGCGGGCTGCCGCGTAATTGCGCGCCGCCAGATAGACATTGCGCTCGGCGTCCAGCACATCGACGATGGTGCGCGTACCGACTTCATAGCCGGCCTGATTGGCCTCCAGGGCGCTGCGGGTGGACACCCGGGTTTGATCGAGCGCCTTGATCTGGCTGATGGCGGTTTCCTGGCCGCGATACGCATTGCGCACAGTGCGAATGGTGTCGCGTTGCAGGTTTTCCAGGGTCTGGCGGCTGGCTTCGTAGGTATAGGCCGCCTGGCGGGAGCGCGACGATACCGCGCCGCCGGTATACAGGGGAATCGCCAGTTGCAGACCAACCTCGTTTCTGGTGCCGCTGATCACATCGGTGTCAAAGTCGGCGCTGACCGCCTGCAAGTTCAGCGTCGGATAGTGGCCGGCTTTCTGCAACTGGATATTTTGCCGGGCTTGCTCAACGGTAAAACCGGCACTGAGCAGTTGCAGGTTATTGTCCAGGGCCATGCGCACCCAGGCTTCCGGGTCAGTCGGTTTGGGCAGCGTCAGCGGCATTTGCTCACTGAGCAGGTTGAGCCGCGCATATTCCTGGCCGGTCAGTTGCCGCAACGATTCGCGGGCGTCGGCCAGGGTATTGGTCGCGGCGATCTCCTGGGAAACCGCAGCGTCAAAGCGCGCCTGGGCGTCGTAGACATCGGTGATGGTGGCCAGCCCGACTTCAAAACGCCGGTTGGCCTGCTCCAACT
>JBDHRB010000423.1:0-2784 GCA_039807355.1 Candidatus Competibacteraceae bacterium | reverse complement strand
CATGACCTATTGAGCGTTGAGCAGCCTTGCCAGCCAATCCACGGCTTGGGCAATTCCGCTCGGTGCGACTGGCGGTTTGACGGGTTGCGCCAGCAATTCCTGCAACGCTGCGCCCAACTCGCCGGTCGCCAGTTGTTGACGGCTGATTTTGACCGCGTTGCCGTATTCCGCCAGCCAGCGACTCAACCATGGCTCTTCCGGCCAGTCATCGCGGGCGACGTAGAGGACGCGGACACCGTTGCAGGCAGCTTCAGTAAATGCGCCATAGCCGGGCTTGGTGAGCAGAACATCGCTGGAGCGGATCAGATCGACCATCGGCCAATCCGCCAATTCCGCCCAGTTTCGCGTATCGGGCCGCGCCACATCCCAGGCCGGCGGGGTCAACCAGCAGATTCCGGGGAATGACCGCCATTGCTCCAGCGGCGGACGCATTTCCACCCCGCCCAGACCGATTAAAACCAGCGTTTCATCACCGCGCAAACTCAGACGGCGGTTGAGTTCCATGCGCCGATTTACGCCGAGGGCGGCGATGGGGCCGATAGGTTGGGCGTTGCGCAACTCCGGCATCGGCATGGACGGCGCCGGTTGCAGGAAAGCCCTGGCGCTGTTGTAGGCGGCGAGCATCGGGGTGCGCAACTCCGGCAACTCCGGCCAATTCGGCGCATAGCCGGCCAGAATGTCCGCCCAGTTCAGCGAACACAGCGCCAAAGCGGGAATCTCCAGCCGGGCGGCGGCGGCCAGGGTCAGATAGGGAATATCCGCCAGCAGTCCATCCGGCGCGGCGGTGCGCAATAGATTCTCCTGCCAAGCCAGCCGCGCCGCCCAGTCGGCGTGAAAGGCGCGATAGGCGGCCAGACTTTCCTCAACCTTGGCGTCCAGCGCATCGACCATCACCATGCCGAAATCAGCCACCCCGGCAATCACGTTGAATTCGCCTGCAATACGCTGGCGCAACAGCGCCTCCGGCAACGCGCTCTGCACGGTCAGCCGTCCCTGGGGAAAACGCCGCCGCCATGTATTCAGCACCGGCGCAACCTGGGCCAGATGACCAAAACCATGCCCCGACAGGGCGACGTACAGATGAGGATTGACTGGCATTTTGACTCCGCTGTTGGAGAGCGCCGCTGGATCGGATCGCCGAGAGCGGTAATCTTGCGCCGCTTGATCTTGCAATTCAAAATCCCCCAACTATGGTTTTTCAAGAGGTCAGTTACTGCCGGCGCACGGTCGCTTCGAGCGCAGCGTGGCTGAAAACTACCAAGGCGTTTCCGATGGTGTCCGGTCGGTTCAATCTGCCGGGCGCCCTTGACCCTTCAGAGTACCTGCGGACCCTATCGACATGCCCACACAAATGTTAGAAAAAAGCACGCCAGCCGCCTGGTTGACGGAATTGCCTCCTCTTGGCATGGATGCGAAAAGCATCACCGCCGACTTCCGGCGCTATTTCAGCCATACCCTGGGTCGTGACCGGCATACCAACTACGCCTATTACATGTATGAGGCGCTGGTGCTGACCTTGCGTGATCGGTTGTGGGAACGCTGGAAGAACACCCGCTACGCCTACGAGCAGGAAGGCGGGGTGCGGCGCGCTTATTACCTGTCGATGGAATTCCTGATGGGGCGGGCATTGAGCAACGCCATGCTCAACCTGGGCGTCACCGAGCCGGTCAGCCAGGCGCTTTACGACATGGGCCTGGATTTGGAAGAACTGGCCGAATGCGAGAATGACGCCGGGCTGGGCAATGGCGGTCTGGGGCGGCTGGCTGCCTGTTTCCTGGACAGTTGCGCGACCCTGCGCCTGCCGGTGGTCGGCTACGGCATTCGCTACGCCTATGGCATGTTCCGCCAGAAAATCGAAAACGGCTATCAGGTCGAAGAGCCGGATCACTGGCTGCGCAGCGGCAACTTGTGGGAACTGGAACGCCCGGAGTATGCCCAGCGGGTGCGCTACGGCGGGCGCAATGAAGCGTACATGAAAGCCAATGGCGAAATGGGCTGGCGCTGGGTGGATACCCACGATGTGCTGGCAGTGCCCTATGACGTGCCGATTCCCGGTTACCGCAACGGCACGGTCAACACCTTGCGCCTGTGGTCGGCGGCGGCCACCGATGAGTTCGATTTCGAGGACTTCAACGCCGGCAGCTATACCGAGGCGGTGGGCGCCAAGAACATGGCGGAAAACATCACCATGGTCCTCTACCCCAACGACGCCACCGAAAGCGGCAAGGAGTTGCGGCTACGCCAGCAGTACTTCCTGGCCTCGGCCAGCCTGCAGGACGTGCTGCGGCAGTGGGTGCGCGTTCATGGCGAGGATTTCAGCGATTTTGCCGCCAAAAACTGCTTCCAGCTCAATGACACCCATCCGACCATCGCGGTGGCGGAATTGATGCGGCTCTTGATGGACGAGCATAGCGTCGGCTGGGATCAAGCCTGGGCCATCACCAGCCAGGTCATGTCCTATACCAACCACACTCTGCTGCCCGAGGCGCTGGAACGCTGGTCGGTGCGGCTGTTCCGGCAATTGTTGCCGCGCGTCCTGGACATCATCTACGAAATCAACGCCCGCTTCCTGGCTGAGGTCGCGCGCCGCTGGCCCGGCGACATCGAACGTCAGGGGCGTATGTCGCTGATTGAGGAAGGGTACGAGCAGCAGGTGCGCATGGCCTATCTGGCCATCGTTGGCAGCGTCTCGGTTAACGGCGTGGCGGCGTTGCATTCGGAACTGCTCCAGAAAGGGCTGTTCCGCGACTTCTACGAGCTGTGGCCGGAGAAGTTCAACAACAA
>JBDHRB010000422.1:0-2785 GCA_039807355.1 Candidatus Competibacteraceae bacterium | reverse complement strand
AATCCTTTGCGCTGAAGAAGCGGATGGAGAAGGTGCTCGTGCTGCTGAAAAAGGAACTCGACGTCGCGCGCATCCAGTCGCAGATCCGCGAGCGCGTCGACGAGAAGATGAGCGAGCAGCAGCGCGAATTCTTCCTGCGCCAGCAATTGAAGGCGATCCAGAAGGAACTGGGCATCGCCAAGGACGACAAGACCGCCGAGCTCGACACCTTCCGCGAACGCATCGCCAAGCTGACGCTACCCGAGCAGGCCGCCAAACGCATCGACGAGGAGATGCACAAGCTGTCGCTGCTGGAAACCGGCTCGCCGGAATACGCGGTCACGCGCAATTATCTGGACGTGATGACCGATTTGCCCTGGGGGGTGTATTCAGCCGACAACCTCGATCTGCGCCATGCCCGGGAAATCCTCGACCGTGACCACGACGGGCTGGCGGACGTGAAAGACCGCATCATCGAATTCCTCGCGGTCGGGGCGCTGAAAGGCCAGGTCGGCGGTTCGATCATTCTGCTGGTCGGCCCGCCGGGAGTGGGAAAAACCTCGATTGGCCGCTCGGTGGCGGCGGCGCTGGATCGCCAGTTTTACCGGCTCAGTGTCGGCGGTATGCGCGATGAGGCGGAAATCAAAGGGCATCGCCGCACCTATATCGGCGCGCTGCCGGGCAAATTCATTCAGGCGATCCGCGACGCCAAGACCGCTAATCCGGTCATCATGCTCGATGAGATCGACAAGATCGGTGCCTCCTATCGCGGTGATCCGGCTTCCGCACTGCTGGAAGTGCTCGACCCGGAGCAAAACGCCGAATTTCTCGATCATTACCTGGACGTGCGTTTCGATTTATCCAAGGTGCTGTTTATCTGCACCGCCAACCAGTTGGATACCATTCCTGCTCCCCTGCTGGACCGCATGGAGACCATCCGCCTGTCCGGCTACATCACCGCAGAAAAGCTGCAAATCGCCCGTAACCATCTCTGGCCGAAACTGCTGGAGCGCAGCGGCCTGGAGCGCAACCGGATTAGCCTGAGCGAAGCCGCCTTGCAACAAATCATTGAGGGTTACGCCCGCGAGGCCGGGGTGCGCAATCTGGAAAAGCAGATGGGGCGGATCGTCCGCAAGTGCGCGGTGCAGATCGTGGAACATCAGGAAACCGCGCCGATTGTGGTAGAGCGCGCCGATCTGGAGCGTTATCTGAATAAACCGCCATTCAAGGCGGAAACGCTGATGAGCGGGGTCGGGGTGATCACCGGGTTAGCATGGACGGCGCTGGGCGGCGCGACCCTGAGTGTCGAAGCCAGCCTGATTCACACCAAAAATCGCGGTTTTAAACTCACCGGGCGTTTAGGCGAAGTGATGCAGGAATCGGCAAATATCGCCTATAGCTTTGTCAGCGCCCATCTGGAAGCCTATCAAGCCGACCCGAAATTTTTTGACGAGGCCTTTGTCCATCTCCATGTCCCGGAAGGCGCGACGCCCAAGGACGGCCCCAGCGCCGGCATCACCATGGCCACCGCGCTGCTCTCGCTGGCGCGAGGGCAACAACCGTCCCGGCCCCTGGCGATGACCGGGGAACTGACCCTGACCGGACAGGTATTGCCGGTGGGTGGCATCCGCGAGAAGCTGATCGCCGCCCGGCGCGTCGGCATTACCGAAATTCTCCTGCCGGAAGGCAATCGCGGTGATTTTGAGGAATTGCCTGAGCATATTCGTGAGGGCCTGACCATCGCCTTTGTCGAACGCTTTCAACAAGTCGCCGATCATGTATTCACCGCCTGACCGGGGAGATGCCGAGTGACCGCTCCAGGAAACACGCCAGCGCCGAATGACGCTCTGGCCGCAGCAAGCCGGCTGCTGCTGCTCGTAATGCTGTTGCAGACCCCGCTCATCACCTGGGCCGCCTGCGATGATCCCCCGGCGCGGCGGGTTAACTGGCTGCATTGCGACAAGACCGGGGTTGATTTGCAGGGTGCGGATTTGCGCGAAGCGGTGCTGACCCAAGTCAATTTCCGCAACGCTAACTTGAATCGCGCTCGTCTCAGCGGCGCGGATTTGGGCCAGGCGACCTTGAGCAACGCCGATTTGACCGGCGCAGAGTTGAGCAACGCCCGACTGGTATCCGCGCACGCCGATCAGGCCAGCTTCGCCGGGGCCAGCATGAATGGGGCGCGGCTGGATCGAGCGATCTTGAGCGGGGCAAATTTACGCGAGGCAGAACTGAGCGACGCCCAGTTGGCCCGCGCTGATTTGAGCCGCGCCGATTTGACTGGCGCTCGCTTACTCCGCGCCGCCCTGGCGCAAGCCAATTTGACTGAGGCGCGATTGGCCGAGGCCGATCTCAGCGGCGCAACGCTGATTCGGGCGGTTTTGGAAGATGCGATCCTGACTGGGGCCAATCTGCGCGGCGCTCGTCTGGATGGCGCAGTGCTGCTCAACGCCGATTTGACCGGAGCCAATCTAACCCAGGCGACCCTGGCGGAAGCGCGCATTCACGGCGCCCGCTTCACCGACGCCCAGCTCGACAGCACCATCTGGATCAACCGTCAGCGCTGTCGGCCCGGTTCAGTGACCGAGTGTCGCTAGGTTTTGCGCAACGCCGCCCGCAACTGCGCCAGCACCGCCTCCGGCGTAATCACTTGCAGACACACATTGTCGCTGCACGGGGTTTTGCGATGATTGGCGGCGCTGACGCAGGGCGAACACGCCAGACCGGCGTAAATCGGCGTGCTGTTGCCGAGCGAACCGTACAGGCGCGGCGTTTCCGGACCGAAAATGACCCAAGTGCGCAGTCC
>JBDHRB010000421.1:0-2794 GCA_039807355.1 Candidatus Competibacteraceae bacterium | reverse complement strand
TATCTTCAAGCGGGAACGCCATGATGGCGATTCGCTGTTGTGGCGCGGGGTGGTGGAAACGGCGGATTTGTACGATCTGCTGGCCCGCTTCCTCGGCCCGCAGCGCGCCAGCGAAGCCTTCGACCGCTACGCCACTGAACACGGCGGCTATCCGCTGCAAGCCGACTCGCAGTTGATCCACTACACCGAGCGGCTGCTGGCCGGGGCGATTGGCGCCGCTTCGGCGCGGGTGATGATCTCGTCGATTGTGATGGGCGAAGTGTTAAGCATCGAGGAAGTAATGACCATCCTCGACGAAAGCACCCAGGTTCTCGAATACAGCCGCCGCCTGGAGCAGAAATCCCGCGAGCTGGAGGCCGCCTCCGCCGAATTGCGCGAAGCCAACAACCGGCTGCGCGAACTGGATCGGCTCAAGGATGAATTCATCTCCACCGTCACTCACGAACTGCGCACCCCGCTGACTTCAATCCGCGCCTTTTCGGAAATCCTGCTGGCCAATCCGGACATGGAAGTCGCCCAGCGCAGCAAATTCCTCGGCATCATCGTCAAGGAAAGCGAGCGGCTGACCCGACTGATCAATCAAGTGCTGGACATGGCTAAAATCGACTCCGGGCGGATTGACTGGCATGTTGACAACCTGGATCTCGGCGCGCTGATTCAGGACGCGATCAATTCCACCAGCCAGTTATTCCACGACAAAAGCGTGGCGCTGCGCGAAGATTTGGGCGATGAACGCGCCCTGATCGCCGGCGATCATGACCGGCTGATTCAGGTGATCATCAATCTGCTGTCCAACGCGGTGAAATTCTGCCCGGAACAGGACGGCGCGGTGGTGATCCGCCTGCGCCCCAATCAGAACCGCTGGCGCATCGAAGTGATCGACAATGGCCCAGGGATCGCGCCGGACCAGCACAAACTGATCTTTGAAAAATTCCACCAGGTCAGCGACAGCCACGCCGGCAAGCCGAAGGGCACCGGACTGGGGCTGCCGATCAGCCAGAAGATCGTTGAACACCACGGCGGGCGCATCTGGGTAGAAAGCGAACTCGGCCAGGGCGCGACCTTCATCGTCGAACTGCCGGGCAGAATCCGCGATACCGAGGACGCGAAAATCTAACCGGCGACCGCCGGTTTTGCTTACCTGCCGATCTCGATTTCCCGCTCGCCTGCTCCAGGCAGCGGTCGCGGCGCATGAACCGCCGCATTCAGCTCCTCTGCCGGCAAACCGGGGCGCAGCACCGCCGCATGGTTGTTGCGCCCTTCTACCTGACGGCCCAGTTGCAGCAACCGAGACCCTAACCGATAGTGACCGGCCAGACTGCGCTCGACAAACCCGTGTTCAATCAACGACGCCAAAATGCGGAACGCCGTTGAAGGATGTAACCCGGTGGCCCCGGACAGGGTTTTCAGGCTGACCGGTTCATCGTGAGCAGCGAGCGTGTCCAACAGGCGGGACACCCGGGCAATCACTTGAATCGAAGACGTGGTTTTAGCAGCCATTTTTAACCCTGAGAGCGGTAACTTCTTCATGTATCGTGGAATTAAAAGTACTATATTGCATTGCAGCATAAAATTCCAGATTTTTTGTCAAACCCGGGGCGACTTGGCATGAAACCGTATCTCGATTTACTGCGGCGAACCCTCAACCAAGGGGTGCGCAAGACCGAGCGCACCGGCACCGGGGTACTCAGCGTCTTCGGGGCGCAACTGCGCTTTGATCTGCGGGTCGGCTTGCCGCTGGTCACCACCAAACAACTGCACCTGCGCTCGATCATCCATGAATTGCTCTGGTTCCTGCGCGGCGAGACCAATATTCGCGCTTTGCATGAGCATGGGGTGACGATCTGGGATGAATGGGCCGATGAACACGGTGATCTGGGGCCGATTTACGGTCAGCAATGGCGGGCCTGGGCGACGGTGGATGGACGCTGCATCGACCAGTTCAGCAATGCCCTTGATCTATTGCGGCGCGATCCGGATTCGCGGCGCATCATTGTTTCAGCCTGGAACGTCGGCGAACTGGAGCAGATGCGCTTGCCGCCTTGTCATTTGCTCTTTCAGTTTTACGTCGCCAACGGCGAATTGTCCTGTCAGCTTTATCAGCGCAGCGCCGATCTTTTCCTCGGCGTGCCCTTCAACATCGCCAGTTATGCGTTGTTGACCCACATGGTCGCCGCGCAGACCGGGTTGCAGGTCGGAGACTTCATCTGGAGCGGCGGCGATTGTCATCTGTATCTGAATCACCTGGAGCAGGCGCAGCTTCAACTCAGCCGCGAGCCGTATGCGCCGCCGCGTCTGACCCTGCGCCGCCAGCCCGAATCCTTGTTCGCCTATCAGTATGAAGATTTCGCCATTCTCAACTATCAGCACCATCCGGCGATCAAGGCCCCGGTAGCGGTCTAAGTGGCTGTTGACCATGACTTGACGGCTTCGTTAAATTATGTTGCGATGCACAATAAAACTGGGGTGAGGAGTGGATCATGAGGCACGAAAAGCTGTTTGAACGCCAACAGGCGGCGCATTTACTGGCCTGGCAAGGCGCGTTGCGCATCACCGGGCTGCTCAACATCGCCGCGCTCAGTTCTGCGCATAAGGCGATGGACACCTACCTGCTGGTGCTGCGCCACAGCGCGGAATCGGCAAAACACCTGCAACCGGGCGATCCGGCGCAAAAATGGCTGGCGGTCTGCGTTGACACGGCCAGCGAGTGCGTCGAAAAATCCTGGCAGGATTTCCGCAATCAGTGGCAAATCCTGTTGCTGACCCAGGATGAGGCGCTGATCTGGATGACGCG
>JBDHRB010000420.1:0-2802 GCA_039807355.1 Candidatus Competibacteraceae bacterium | reverse complement strand
AGAAAAATATTCCGAAAAATTTTCTCTCGGTCTTGTTACCACGTCCGGCAGTTTGGGACTTCTATTTCCGCCCTCGCTTCCGATTATTTTGTACGGAACATTCGCCGGCGTTTCCGTTGATGCGCTGTTTAAGGCGGGAATTATTCCGGGAATTATTTTGGTGCTGGTTATTGCGCTGTATGGAATTCAGCAGGGAACAAAATCACATGTTCCGCGCCATCCGTTTGATTGGAAAAAAATGTTCAGCGCACTGCGTGCATCCGCGTGGGAAATTCCGCTTCCGTTTTTCATTATCGGGGGAATTTACGGCGGATATTTTACTGCAACCGAAGCGGCGGCAGTTACGGCGTTCTATGTTTTTGTTGTGGAAGTGTTTATCTACAGAGATTTG
Source organism: Candidatus Competibacteraceae bacterium (assembly GCA_039807355.1). Lineage (GTDB taxonomy): Bacteria > Pseudomonadota > Gammaproteobacteria > Competibacterales > Competibacteraceae > UBA2383. The sequence goes on along the minus strand of JBDHRB010000420.1, from coordinate 2,411 downwards.
AAATTTTCGACGGACGTTCCGCGCGTGATGAAAGAAAGCATGGTGCTGGTCGGCGCAATTTTAATGATTCTTGGCAGCGCGATGGGTTTAACAAGTTATCTTATTGACCAGCAGGTTCCGCAAAAATTATTTGCCTATATCAGCGCGGTTGTAGAAAGCAAAGTTCTTTTTTTAGTTCTGCTGAATCTTTTCTTAATCGTAATCGGAATGATGATGGAAATATTTTCCGCCATTGTTGTTGTTCCGCTTATTGTTCCGGTCGCCATGCAGTACGGTGTTGACCCGATTCATCTCGGTATTATTTTTCTTGCCAATTTAGAAATTGCCTATCTTATGCCTCCGGTCGGATTAAATCTTTTTATGGCGAGTTTTCGTTTTAATAAATCAATCGGTGAAGTTGCTTTTGCGACGCTTCCGTTTATTGCCGTATTGATTGTTGCTTTAATTCTTATCACGTATGTTCCGCACCTGAGCCTGTGGTTAGTGCAGTAAAAAGAAGTTAATATTTTTATGAAACATCAGGTAAATTCTTCTTTGCTTCGCATCGGTGCTGTGCTGATCGGCTTTTTATTTTTCTTAATGGGCATTCTTGTCATTTTCAGTTTGTTTGCCGCTCTGCCGGATTCGCGTGCGCTGACGCTGTCGGATCATATTTTGATTTTTCTCGGCGCATTTGTTTTTATTATTGCCGGCGCGGCGCTGTTTTTATTTAGTTTCAACGCAAAAAATTCGGCAATGAAATTCGGTGCGGCGGCATTTCTTCTTTTTCTTCTTACCTTTAACTGGATTGCGTTTGCTCCTGGAGAGCGTAACTTTTCGCGGACGATCGGTTCCAGTTTTACAAAACCGATGAAATTCAAAACTTCCGAAACCGAAGGAAGAATTGTCTTTGGTGTTGTTGCAGGCGCACTGGATGTTTTTCTTCTGTACAGTTATATAAAATCAAAACAGCGGAAACATTAAACTGGTAATAGAAAAAAAGTTTCCTTCCGTTCTGTTAGTCTCTATACCCCCTGAAATAAAAACATTGTTATTTCTTTAATGATAATATTAGCATTTGCTTTGTTTGCAGAAAAAAGATTTTTATCTGAAATAAAAAAGTACATACCAGTATTTCTCTGTAATTAGGTGTCTGAGAGTATCCATATCAAAAGATAACATCAGCCCGCACCCTTTTGGACGTGGCCGATTTCAATCTTAGATGCAAAAAATTCTCAGGTCTTAGGTACCAGATAGTCGTTTGGCAATGCAAAAAATTTTACAAAATTATTTTTCTATTTTTTCAAACTGCTAAGTTTAACTTGGGTATAATGGAGTAAAGCTCTTCTGCGATTTCAAAGAAGAGATTGCGAGGGTTATTATAAAGCAAGTCCATAGAAAAGTTCTTGCAAATTAGGAATTGGATTCCTAATTTGCATTATGGTAAAACGAGAGCTTACCGCTAAAATACGGGCGTTATTAAAGAAATTTCCCATTGTCGCCATTACCGGACCGCGGCAATCGGGCAAAACGACGTTGGCACAACTTCTTAAACCAAAATACAACTATGTCAATTTAGAAAATTTATCGGAAAGAGAATTTGCCGTAACCGACCCGCTTGGATTTTTAAATACCTATCGCGGCGGAGTTATTATTGATGAGATTCAAAATGTGCCGGAATTATTTTCGTATTTGCAAACTGTTACTGATAAACGAAAAATAAACGGCGAATATATTATTACCGGCTCTCAAAATTTTTTAATGATGGAACGCATTACACAATCGCTGGCAGGGCGCATTGCGTTGTTTTCTCTCTTGCCGTTTTCAATTCGGGAATTGAAAAAAACAGAGTATACAATAACGGAATGGGAACAGTATGCAATTTCAGGTTCGTATCCGCGAAGAATCGTTCAAGACATTCCATCAAGCGATTATTATGCTAACTATATTCAAACGTATGTAGAGCGAGATGTTCGTCTGTTAAAAAATATTTCTAACCTTGATACATTTCAAAAATTTATTCGTTTGCTTGCCGGACGCACAGGACAGCTATTTAATCAAAGTGGTTTGGGCAACGAACTTGGCGCGGACAATAAAACAATTAATGCTTGGCTTACAGTGCTTGAGACATCGTTTATTGCATTCCGATTGCAGGCATATCATTCTAATTTGAATAAACGAATCATTAAAACACCGAAAATATATTTTTATGATACAGGCTTGCTTTGCTATTTATTGGGAATACGTACTGTTCAGGAATTGAATGTGCATTTTGCCAAAGGAAGTATTTTTGAAAATCTTGTTATTTCCGAAATGTTGAAAAACTCCATTAACGCTGATACGCACTCTAAATTTTATTTTTGGAGAGATTCTTCGCAAAATGAAGTTGATGTTATTGCAGAAACCGATGTGAACCTTGATGTGATTGAAAT
>JBDHRB010000419.1:0-2804 GCA_039807355.1 Candidatus Competibacteraceae bacterium | reverse complement strand
CTGTCGCAGGACGACCTCGACGGCACGGCCGCCTTCTACGTCGAGCCGCTCGGCATCGACTACCGCGGCTTCCGCGTCCTGCAACTCCCGGCCAACAACCAGGGCGCCACGGCGCTGCTGCTCCTGAACATCCTCAGGCACCTGCCCCGGAGCGGCCATTTCAGCGCCGAGCGCTTCCCCCTGCTCATCGAGGCGGCGCGGCTCGCCTATCGCGAGCGCGACCGCCGCATCGGCGACCCGGACCATGGCGGGGTCGACCACCGCCGCTTCACCGACGAGGCCCATGCCGCCGGCCTCGCCGCCATGATCGACCCGGACAGGACCACGCGGGAGTTCGGCGAGCCGGCCACGCGCAAGGCCGACACCACGACCATCTCCGTGGTCGACGAGGACGGCAACGCGGTGACGCTCATCAATTCGCTCTACCACCATTTCGGCAGCTGCGTGCTGGCGCCGAAATCGGGCGTGATGCTCCAGAACCGCGGCAGCGGCTTCACCCTCGAGGCCGGCCACCCCAACGAGTTCGCGCCGGGCAAGCGGCCGCTGCACACGATCATGCCGGGCATGACGCTGAAGGACGGCAGGCCGGCGCTGGTCTACGGCGTCATGGGCGGCGACTACCAGGCCATCGGCCATGCCCAGCTCATCACCAACGTCGTCGATTTCGGCCTCGACGTGCAGGAGGCCATCGACCTGCCGCGCACCTTCCACTTCAAGGGCTTCGCCGAGGTCGAGCGCTCCATGCCGGCGCATGTCGTGGAGGGCCTGACCCGGCGCGGCCACAGCGTGCAGGTCGCGCATCTTCCCATCGGCGGCGCGCAGGCCATCCGCATCGACCACGGGGCGAAGACCCTGGACGGCGGATCGGACCCGCGCAAGGACGGGCTGGCGATCGGGTTGTGAGATGAAACGCACGGTCGCCATCATCGGCGGCGGGGTGATCGGCACGACCACCGCCATCGAGCTCAGCCGCCTCGGCTTCGACGTCACCGTGCTCGACCGCGGCGAGCCCGGCGGCAGCCAGGCCGCGAGCTTCGGCAACGGCGGCTGGCTGTGCCCGGCCTCGATCGTCCCCGTCGCCACGCTCTCGCTGCTGCTGCGGCTGCCCTCGTTCCTGTTCGGCAAATCGGCCCCGCTCGGCGGCAATCTCGGCTTCGCGCTGCGCAATGCCGGCTATTTCGCGCGCTTCGCCGCCTCGGGGCTGACGCAGGGCCGCGTCGCCCGCAAGGCGGCGGCGCTGTCCGCGCTGCTGTCGGATTCGGCGGACCGGCATCTGGCGCTGGCCTGCCGGGCCGGGCTGGAGCACCTGATCCGCAAGGACGGCCTGCTCTACAGCTACCACAGCGAGGCGGCGTTCCGCCGGGAGCAGGGGTGGTGGCGCCTGCGCGGCGGGCTCGGCGTCAAATGGCGGTTCCTCGACGCCGCGACGCTGCGCCGGGAGGAGCCGGGCATCGAGCGGGAGTGCTTCGGCGCGGTGCTGGTCGAGGACGGCGGCCATTGCCTCGATCCGTCCGGCTATGTCAGGGGCCTCGCCGCCCATGCCCGCACGCTCGGCGTGCGGTTCGTCGAGGCCGAGGTGCTGAGGCTGCATCACGACGGCGGCCGCCTGACCGGGATCGAGACGGCGGACGGCGTGCTCGGGTTCGGCGCCGCCATGATCTGCTGCGGCGCCCGTTCGCGCGCGCTGGCGCTCCAGGCCGGCGACGACCCGCCGCTGCTCGGCGAGCGCGGCTACCACGTCACCGTGGCTGGCGCCCCGCAGCTGCGGCGGCCGGTGATGTTCGACGACGCGCTGATGGTCGCGACCCCGATGCTGGCCGGCACCCGGCTCGCCGGGCAGGTCGAGATCGCCCCGCCGGACGCCCCGCCCGACTGGTCGCGCGCCGAGACGCTGCTCGACCTTGCCCGGCGCTATCTGCCGGCCCTGCCCGCCGCCGTCGGCGATCCCTCCGTCTCGCTGTGGATGGGCCACCGGCCGGCGATCGCCGACGAGCTTCCCGTCATCGGCCGCGCGACCGGAGTGGAGAACCTGCATTTCGCCTTCGGCCACGGCTATACCGGGCTCGGCGCGGCGCCGGCCACGGCGCGGCTTGCGGCGCAGTCCCTGCAGGACAACCGCCCGCCCGGCTCCGGCCTCTCTCCCTTCTCACCCCAACGTTTCCGGGCGCGCCGTCCGGGCGCGCCCCAAGGAGCACGGCATGGCTGACGCCCCCATTTCCATCCACCGGCTGTCGGAGCTCACCGCGGAGCAGCGCGGCCGCCTGCTGCGGCGCGCCGAAAGCGACCTCTCCTCCTTCGTGGAGAAGGTCGATCCGATCATCGAGGCCGTCCGCACCGGCGGCGACCGGGCGCTCGCGGACCTCGCCGCCCGCTTCGACAAGGCCGCGCTCGCCCCCGACCGGATCCGCGCCGGCGAGGAGGAGTTCGCCGCCGCCCGCGCCGCGCTGGCCCCGGAGCTGGTCGAGACGCTCGAATTCGCCGCCGCCAACATCCGCCATTTCCACGAAAGGCAGATGCCCGAGACGCTCTCGCTGCACGAGACGCATCCGGGCGTCCTCGTCGGCGACCGCTGGAACGCCATCGACTCCGTCGCCTGCTACGTGCCGAGGGGCAAGGGCTCGTTCCCGAGCTCCGTGCTGATGACCGCGATCCCGGCCAGGGTGGCCGGGGTGAAGAAGGTCGTCGTCGTCACGCCGCCCGGACCGGACGGCGGCGCCGACCCCGCGACGCTGGTCGCCGCCGAGATCGCCGGCGTGCGCGACGTCTTCAAGTGCGGCGGGGCGCAGGCCATCGCCGCCGTCGCC
>JBDHRB010000418.1:0-2819 GCA_039807355.1 Candidatus Competibacteraceae bacterium | reverse complement strand
CCATCGACCACCCGCTCAATGGCCATCAGCATCAGTTCCTTGTCGAATTTGCCAGGCTGGTTGGCGCCGGTAAAAAGCGATTGCAAAAAGCGAAAAGCCATGAGGGTTTCTCCTTATAGGGCGTTTTTGACAAGGAGCGCGAGGCGGCCCGGCGTATTCAGCGAGGTCATCCGCCGTGCGGACGGCGAAAGACCCCTGCCGAAGGCGGGTCGGCTATTCCATAGTGACCGTGATGCCGCTGGCCGATCCGACGTTCAATTGCAAGCCCTGGGTGCGCGACTCCAGACGCATGATCACGCCGTTCTCGTTCTTGAGCTGCAATCCGCCCACACCGCCGCCCAGCGCAATGCCGACATCCAGCTTGGTGTAAGTGCCGGGAAATTTTTTGATGTCTTTCAAATCATAGACTTCGCCCGCTGCACTCATCTTGGAAATGCCGACGTTGATGCCTGCGGTCAGGCCGCCGATCTTGAAGGGGTGTTGCTTGCCCTGAAAGGTCAGGACGCCGCCGCCGGCGCTGCCGCCCAGAATGAAGGCAAATTGCGTCTCGTCAATCGTGACGGTCCCAGACGGTTTCTTGGCGTCCGCCGCCAGAGCCATACCGCCGGCCAGCAATGTCGCTGCCAGCAGAACCGCGCCGGTCATTTTATGAACATTCTTTATCATCAGATGACTCCTCGTTTAGTTAACAAAACTACAACGGCCTCTATGTCGGGTCAGCCCCGAACAGCTTTTCAATCTGCGCCAGGCGCTCGGCGCGTTCACCGGAGGCTTCGCCAGAGGCGGAAACGACGCCCCGAATCGCGGCCAGCACCTTGGCGCGATCCGCTGGATCAGCGGGCAACATCCGGGGAATCGCCGCCAGCGCCTCATCCCGATTCAGCAACAAGGCAAAAAACTGCTCGCGCAGCACTTGCTTGAACTCGTCCAGAGTCATGCCGCCATGTTCAGCGCGAATCCGGCGCAGTTCATTGAACGCCCGCTCATCGACGCCGGGGCCGGCCATGCCGATGTAGACCAGACTACGAATCGCCGCCTCGCGCCAGCCGCCTTCGGCCAGCCGCGCTTTCAATTCGGCGATGCGCTGTTCAATGAAGGCGATCCGTTCCGGTTCCAGGCCAGGGCGGCGGCGCGGCGGTTGATCTGTAGCGCGCATTCCCACCAGAGCTTGCAGTAGCGGCGAGCTGTAAACGGCGAGAAAAATCTGTTCCATGCTGCGGTCGCGCAGATCGCGCCAACCGTCAAGCGCGGCGATGATGCCTTCGGAAATCATCGCTTGCAGGTGTAGCAGGGGATTTTCCGAGGAAATCGGCTGACGCTGTTCGCGCACCTGTTCAGCGAGCTGGGCGATTTGCTGCATCAGCGGGTTACGGTCGGAGAACAGTTCATACGGCAGTTCGGACGGATTCAGCTTATGCAGCCACTCAGCGCCCTTTGTACTGGCGAAGGCTTGCACAAAAGGCTGAAACAAGGTGCGGTACAGGCCCAGATTGATCTCGGAGACGCGCCGCGCCGTAGCGAATCGCCGCTCGTTTTCCGGGTCGGGCTGGACAATGGCGCGCAAGTCGGCCAGCGAGCGCCGTTCAAAACGGACAATCCAGTCGCCGACGATCAATTCGGGATTGGCCGCGTCAGCGGTCTTGGGCGTCATCACCGCTTCGTACAATCCGGGCGGCAACACGTCGATCAGGTCGATGTTCGAGGCAAATTCCTGATGTTCCTTGCGGGCGACGCCGCCGGAAACGAAGATACCGAGATGACCGATGTTCGGGTGAATGGCGTACACCAAGGTCTGACCCTGGGCGAGCAGGTCTTCATCTTTTTCATAGAGATCGACGATCCAGCCCAGCGCCTGCTGCGGCGGAGTAATGTTGTCGCCCTGGGAGCAGAAACAGACCACCGGCGAGCGGATGTTGCGCAAGTCGATCCGCACTCCGTCGCCGGTGACGATTTCAGCAGTGGCCAAGCGGTTGCCGATGAACAGTTGATCGACGATCCACTGCATTTCCTCGGCGTTGAGGTTGACATGGCCGCCCCACCATTTCTCGAATTCGAGAAAACGCAGCCCCTCGCTGTCCACTTTTGACCAAAGATCGTAGTTCTTCGCCCAGAAGGTATTGGCGGGATTGAGGCTCTCGAAGTTTTGCACCAGATAAGCGCCGTCGAATTTACCCGCGCCCAGGTCGCTGGTCAGCGCGGTCAGCCAACTGCCGCCGAGCAGGCCGCCGGTGTAGCGCATCGGGTTCTGACCCTCTACGCCCGCCCAGTAGGACAGCGGCGAACCGGGAATGATGATCGGACCGAACAGTTCCGGGCGGACTGCGGCCAGCATCATCACCGCCCAGCCAGCCTGGCAATTGCCAATCACGCAGGGCTTGCCTTCAGCTTCAGGGTGGAGTTCGATGACTTTTTCCAAAAACACCGCTTCCGCGTGCAGGATGTCCTCGATGGTTTGCCCGGGCATCGGATCGGGGGCGAAACCGACGAAGTAGCAGGGATGACCGGCGCGCATCGCCACGCCCAGTTCGCTGTCGGCCTTGAACCCGCCGATGCCAGGCCCATGTCCGGCGCGAGGATCCACGACCACGAACGGGCGTTTCTTTTGGTCGATGACTACCCCTTCCGGCGGCTTGATCCTCACCAGCCCATAATTGACCGGCCGGTCGAAGGTCCGTCCGTCCAGCACCGTTTCGTGGCCGAAAATGAGCACGTGCGGGACCGCCTTCGCCCTCTGCTCATAGTATTGGTCGCTGCGCTGCCGCAACACATCCCAGAACAAGATGGTGCGCTGCCAGGCATCCACCCAATAGTCCCAGGCT
>JBDHRB010000417.1:0-2821 GCA_039807355.1 Candidatus Competibacteraceae bacterium | reverse complement strand
TAAGCTGAAAGAGCCACAAGTACAATAGTGTATCTCTAGATGCCGAGGTGGGGACTGGAACCAAGAGCATAACAGCAACCATAAGCCTTCAGCCGCGTTAGCATGGATGCATGGAAACAATACCCGTATTCATCGACAAGTTTTTTCACTCCAGTTGGTAGTCAAAGGCCCCATAGTCTTTCAAGTTAAGGTAAGTGTCGTATCAAAGCTAGACAAAAAACGCTCAGGCTGCCCCACAGATGGCGGGATGCCTGAGCGTTTTTCTTACAGGTTAATCGTGAGGGATTTAATCCCCAAGATAAAGCTAATTAATTTTTAAATTAGTGGGAGTCGAAAGAGTATTCGACTGGTTAGATCCAGAAGCACTAATCGTACCATCTGCCATAGATCCAGATGCCGGAGTGCCGGAGTTCGAGTCACTGAAGACCTCGAATTCGTCGAAATAAACATAATTTATTGCATCGTGTGAATCTTCAAAGTTTGAAGTAATATAAAACTCTCCTGTTTCACCGACACGTCCATTAATGCGCCCAAAATTCTGGTTTCTCACTAATACATTATCATGCCAAATTCTTACAACACCATTCGCCTTATTAAAATAATACTCTATAATATGCCAAGATGAGGAATTCGCTGTATTGTCTCCTGGCGTATCACCCCAGTAAGTTTGCATCTGAGTTCCATTAATTAATCCTTCATTATCGACTCCTCCTGTCGTTGATCGGATTGTCTCATAGGTGTCATTGACAGTCGAGCTTGTTGCGAAAAGCCGAAATATCTTTTTTGCTGAACCGGCTGTTCTGTTATGGTTATTGTCTGCCCTAACTCTGACCCTATAAAACACTTCGTTAGTCATATTGAATGGCGGTAGTTGTAAAGTTTCAAATTTTGCTGGATCGTTCCATGCAACAGTGCCGTTGCTGTTGCAGCGAATCATCCTCAAACCAGCATACGGCCCAGCAACTCCGTCCGCAGCAGTGGTGACGGATTTACATTTATCGCGATAATCGTCCTGCTGCCAGAGATTAGCATTGCCACCCTCGGATCCGTCGTAAAATACACGCGTGGCCGCCTGAGATGAATTCATAAGCAAAAAAGGGCAGAGCAGCACAATCAATTTTAACAGATGCTTTTTCTTGCACCGATTTTTTGCCTGACGGTAAGAGTGGGTATTAGGATGAGAGATAGCGAGTTTCATGGTAGATCTCCACAGTTAAATTAATTTTACAATGTTTGTGCAATAATAAAGCTATGGAACAATTCGGAGATTGGCAGGCGGGTTTAGAGAGGAGGCTATAGCCGACCCGCAGCCAATCCGTTGGGTTGAGACAACGACGTTATCGATCATCTCGCCAACCGTGGAATGTGTTCCATCGTGATGGAATAAGGATAGCCATAGGTTCTGTACCTTAAGATTTGCTGTCGTTCTAAGCCACAGGTCTTGATAATCACCAAGGAGTTGGTCATCCAGCCACAGGGTTAAGCGACCGTTGGGGTTGGCGCCAGTCGTATTAGGCGTACCCATATCGAGCATTTCTTCCACGCAGTACCAGCGCCCGGCCTGAATTGTCGGCATAGTGATCGAAGGTCGATGCTGAGGTTTTTTGCAATAAGCTCCGCCTGTGTCATATACGCAAGGTAAAGAATCCCCCCAACATTGACCGTTGGGGTTGCTGCAATCCTGGTACATTCCGCGATAATAGCTATAAGCAAAAGGCACCGCTGAAGGATTCAAATACTGGATAGTGAAGTAAGCGAAATCATTTCCTGCAGGGCGATTTCCTGAGACGCCAATGGAATTCCGATCCCCTGCGGTCAATCCGCCTCCATGATTAGGTGCATTGAAATTGAACCCCGGCTCGTATTGAAAATACCAGCGAGCGTAGAGTTTATCATAGCTAGCAGGCAGAACTTTAATCAAGTCGGAACCCCCGCCTTGGCCTGCGGGGACACGTAACCTAACCGCTTTGTTAGACGCGCTATTAGCCGGACCGTTTTGAGCCACGATCTGGTTTTCAGTATCTGGATTCCCATCATAATCATCAAAATGCGATTTTGGGTTCGTGCTCTCAAAATCCTCGCAAAATACAGTGCCGGCGGGAGGATTGGCGCATTCGTTCTGTGCGACTGCCGCGACGGCCGAGGTTGTCGAACCAAGGCAGAGCAACCAGGATACAGCGAGGAGATGGGTGCTGCTCGGCATGGGTTTAGTGCTATTGACCATAAATACCCCAAAAAACCTGGTCCTGTAAATTTTCCTGTGATGGCGAGGGCTGGCAGCGTGGGGCTAGGGCGTCATCCGCATCCAAACCCTTGATCCTGCTAAGCGATTTTCGCTTCACCTGCCCACCCCATCGTTCGGATCACAGGAAAATTTACAGGAGGAAAAACTTCTTCCTAATCCAGTTGTCCCGAAAAGAGGGGAGTCCATTCCCCGGTGTTGAACCAGCCAAAGACGATTCCCACCTTCCTTACTCCATTCAGCGGACCCCTTCGAGAAACCGATCATCAGTTTAACCACGAGTGGTTTGCATCAATATCCCATCCCATACCCCGACAGCGGGCCGTTGCCAGAGGCGGTGCCGGTTGCCCAAGTGCTCGGCAACGCGGTCAGCGTGGTGCTCTGGCTGGTCTCGCTGGGTTGTGCGGTGCTACCCGCTTTGTCACGGAACTTGAGGAGACCATTCGTGCTCAGGATCGCGACCCAGTACCTGGTACCGGCAGTGATTGGAGTGGCGGGCAGAAGAACCTTGTTCCAGCTTCCCGCCTTGGGCGAACTCAAGGTTCCCGTGGCCAGCCGAGCGCCGGGACGGCCGTTGTT
>JBDHRB010000416.1:0-2831 GCA_039807355.1 Candidatus Competibacteraceae bacterium | reverse complement strand
CCCGAAGTGAAGCGCGTGGAGTGGCACAGCCCACCTGTCGGTACGCCGGCGGGGCTACGAGGAAGCGCGAATGAGCCAGGCGAATGAACCTCGTCAGGAACGCGGTGAAATTCCGTCATGGCGCAACTCCAATCCTTGCCAAACAGTTCAGCAAGCAGACGCCGCCTTTCCGACTTTTCGTCTTCGTGCGTGGCATTGAGCCGCAGGCACAGATCGCGGCAACGCGCACGCTCCCGGCACAGTTGCGGGTCAAGCGGATCGTAAAGCTCGCCGGCCAGCATCTTGTCTTTTTCCGATTTCATCGCATACGGCCCTGAGCCTGATGTTTGAACTCAACGCAAATGCTCGGCGATGCATTCGCCGGGCGGCGTTGTCGCGGCGTCGTCGTGAACCAAAGCCTCGACATCCAATTGTTGCAGCGCCGAGATGGCGTATTCCCAGCGGCCTTCGGCGCACAGACCGAGAATGCCGCCTTCCTCATACGCAGCCAGCGCCGCGTCGATGCAGGCAGTGCGCACCGTTTCTGCCAGTTGTCGTGTGGTTTGATCGGGCATCGGTTTAATCCAGCACCTGCGCTTGGGTGATTTCCTCACTGCGCAAAGACAGGGTAGCGGTGCCGCCGGCCTTGCGAATGGTGATGCGAATCATCCCCTCCGCGAAGGTTTCCAGTTTTCCTTGATAACTGGCCCCGGTGCGGGTTTTCAGCTTGGCGATCTTGCCGAGATGCTGATGTAACTCGCTGACGGCAATCGGGCGAAAGGCTTTTTGAATTACCATCGGCTTTGGCGCGACGGGCGCGACGCTTTCTGCGGCGTCGTCGATCTCCGGGGCTTGCTGCACGCCAATGCCTAATGCTTTTGCGACTTGATCGGCATTCCAGTCTACGCTGAGATCACTGACCGGCTGCTCGTCTACCTGGAGGGTCAGCCCGGCCAGCTTGATGACATCTTCGGCCTTGTAGAAGCGCAATTCAGCAGGATTGATCGGCGTTGGCGGGGCGGCTTTCAGGGTGACCGAGCCGTTTTCGCTCAGATAACGCTGGTAGGCGGCGATCAACCCCGGACCCAGGTAGACGCCATGAGTGCGCAGCCGCTCAACCACCAGGCGCACATGCTCGGCGACGTACTCGTTGATCGGTTTGCCAATCTTGGCCGCGCAATAACTATTGCGGCGGCGATTATAGCCGTCGTCCTGAAGCGCCAGGTTCAAGCCGGCCAGTTTGGGGGTGAAGGACTTAGCCAGTTCGATGACGGAAGTCGCCGGGGCGGTCAGGGCAAAACCGAGGTCGAGATTCAGCGTCGCCCAATCCCGGGTGTCGCTGCTCAGGCGCATCTCCATCTGGTTCGCGTTGAGCCGGTAGCCGATTTCGACATTACTGACAAAGCGGTCATAGCCCATTTCTTGCCATTCGCTGCCGCTGAAATGCACGACCGGCCCGCAACCGAGCGCCTCCAGATCATCGAAGGGCAGGCGTTGGTGCGGCGGCGGCAGCTTGGCCCCGATGATTCCGCCGTGCAGCGGCAACTCCAGCCCGCGAATGGTCAGGGACAGTGCTTCGGGCAGTTGGCCTTGACTGAGCTGGCGGCGGATATTCAGCAAAGCCAGAATGTTCGGCGCATTGAGGCGGATTGCGTCGATGGAAATGACATCGTTGACGAAATGGGGAATGATCTTGATCTGGCGGACGCCGGCGGAACCGGACGGTGAAATCTCGACGCCGCCGTGGCTGATTTCCGCAAAAGGCTTGGCCGCCGCGATGATTTGTTCAACTTGTTGTTGGGTGCTGTACCACAAATAACCCCAAATGCCGCCGGCCATCAGCGCCAGGACGACAACGATGGTTGCCAGAATGGTCATCAATTTGCGCATGGACGACGACTCTCGGTAATCGGTTGGGAAGAATCATTATCATACTCTGCGACAGCCTGGCGGATGCACAGTCGTTTGTTCGCCAGGGCCGGTTTGTTAAGCTGGCGCACCTTTATTTTTGCCAATGTTCACGCCGCAGTTCATGCTCAAGGGAGTTATATCGTCCATGAATTTCACAGCCATCGGTCTCCAGGTTCCGACGCTTTTGCTGCCCCGGTCAGAGGTTAATCTGACGCAATGGGCGGTGGTCGCCTGCGATCAATACACCTCACAAGCGGATTACTGGGCGCAGGTCGAAGCGCAGGTCGGCGATGCGCCCTCCACGCTGCGGCTGATGCTGCCGGAAGTCTATCTGGGTGCGCTGGACGAGGCGCAGCGGATTGCGGCAATTCAGGAAACCATGCGCCGCTATTTGGCCGACGGCGTGCTGGAGGCGCAACCGCCGGGATTGGTTTTAGTAGAGCGGACTACGGCGCGTGGACGCATCCGGCGCGGACTGATCGCCGCCCTGGATTTGGAGCAGTACGATTTTAATCCCGGCGCGAAGGCGCTGATTCGCCCCACCGAAGGCACCATCCTGGAGCGTCTGCCGCCCCGGGTGCGGGTGCGCGAACACGCGCCGCTGGAACTGCCGCATGTCATGGTGCTGATCGACGATCCGCAGCGCATGGTGATTGATCCGTTGTTCGCCGAACCGCTCGATCTGCTGTATGACGCGCCGCTGATGCTGAACAGCGGTCGGGTGCGCGGCTGGCGGCTCGATCATCCGGCGCTGATCCAGTGGGTGGTGGAGCAGTTGAGCCGCTTGGCCGATCCGGCCACCTTCAGCGCCCGTTACGGGGTCAGCGACGAACCCGCGTTGCTCTACGCCATGGGCGACGGCAACCATTCCTTCGCCACCGCCAAGATCATCTGGGAGAACCTGAAACGCGCCGCACCCGATCCCGCCGCAATCATGAACC
>JBDHRB010000415.1:0-2833 GCA_039807355.1 Candidatus Competibacteraceae bacterium | reverse complement strand
GGTGGCCGCTGCGCCGCCTAATACCGACCCCAATGATCCTCATCCCCCCGAACCCGTCAGAACCTTTACCATCAAGGGTTCTGACGGGAATGCCATTGAAGACCCGCCGGGCACTCCAATAACCGGAAAATCCTATACCACAGGTGAGGCTATCAAATTTTTTGGCATTGAATTAACCATTGAAGGCAAGCCGGAAAATGGCGATAAATTTGTCATTAAGCCTTCAGAAAACCAAAGCATCTTTAAAACCCTGGATAACCTGATTGGTGCATTGGGCAACCCGGATCGAACCGCTGCGGATGTGGCGGTATTAACCCAGGGACTGGATAACGCGCTGACTGACATTGACCAGGCGTTGCTGAATCTCAATCAGGTGCGCGGGCGGATTGGCAGCCGGATGAATGCCATGGACGCCCAGGCGGAAGTCAATCAGGATTTCAACTTGCAGTTGCAGAGCCTGCAATCGGAGATCGGCTCGACCAACATCGCTGAGGCGGCGTCGCGGATGAGCCAGGAATTGCTGGCCTTGCAAGCCTCGCAGCAGTCGTTCATGAAGATTCAGGGCTTGTCGCTGTTCAACTATCTGAAATAACCATTCCAGCACCTGGGGCGGCGCTTTCCAGCAAACGCTGATTCGCCGCCGCCACCTGTTCCACGTCGATTTCAAAGCCCAGATAAGAACAACCCAGGCGCAGCGCCGCCTGGCCGGTCGCTCCCGATCCAGAAAACGGATCGACCACGATCACCTCCCTGCCCAGGACCCCGTAAGCGTCAATACAACGACGGGGCAGTTCTTCCGGGAAGCGTGAAAAATGCTTCACCCCATTGATTTTCTCGCTGGCGAACTCCCAGACGCTCTTCACCGGCGGGGCGATGCGGAAATGATGCCGTTCGCTCCGGGCCAACAGATAAATCGACTCATGGCAGCGGTGCGGTCGCCGGCAGCGCCCTTCCGGCAGGGGATTCTTTTTTCGCCAAATCACCTCGCCGCGATACCAATAGCCGGCGTCGGTTAGCTCCAGCACCAGCCGATAGGGCAGCGCCAGCAGATTGCCGTAGCGCAGCCAGCGCGCTTCCTGGTCGATCAAGGCTTTGCGCCGCAGACGCGGTTTGACATACGCCGAGTTTTGCGCCGGCAAGCCGTTCTGCTCTGCGCCCAGGGTGCTGAAGCGTCGGTCATCCTCGCGCCAGTTCACCGGGGTGTTGTAGGCATCGCCGAGATTGATCCAAACGATGCCTTTCGGCTTGAGCTTGGGCAACAACCCGGCGAACACCGCGCTCAGAACAGCCAGATAATCCCGTGGGTCTGCTTCGACTCCGGCCCCGCTGGAACAACGCTGTCCCCAGTACGGCGGGCTGGTGACCACGATATCCACCGATTCATCAGGCAAGCGGGCAATCAGCTCCCGGCAGTCGCCGTGATAAACCGTGTTGAGCTGAAAGGGGCCGAGCATCGCGGCTGGCGATGCCGGGCGATTAGAGAGTGCATGTCGGTTCGCGTCCATCCCGCTATCATACACAGCCGATCCGCCCGGTCGGCGGGCCTGACCGCCTGCGACTTCTGAACGCTTTGCCCTCTCCAGCGGTCATTGAGGGAGTCATGCCCGAAGCCGCCGGGACCTGACTCATTCCCTGTCGTCCACCATCAGGAGCTGCGTCATGCTGGAAAAACCCGCTGTAACCTCCGTTGCCCTCGCCGAAATCATCGCCCGTCGCTGGAGTCCCCGCGCCATTGACCCGAACCAGCCGGTCAGCCGCGAACAGCTCTTCGCCCTGCTGGAAGCGGCACGCTGGGCGCCGTCCTGCTTCGGCGATGAACCCTGGCGTTATCTGGTCTGGGATCGCTTCGCTGACGCCGCCGGCTGGCAGAAAGCCTTTGCCTGTCTGGCGGAGGGCAATCAAATCTGGGTGAAAAACGCTCCGGTTTTGCTCCTTTCAATCGCCGCGCCGAATTTTGCTCATAATGGTCAACCGAACCGCTGGGCGCAGCACGACACCGGCGCGGCCAGTGAAAATCTCTGCCTGCAAGCGGCGGCCCTGGGACTGGTCGCCCATCAAATGGGCGGTTTCAATCCCGACCAGGCTAAGGCCGCGTTCAACATTCCCGCCGATCATGTTTGCATGGCGATGATCGCTGTCGGTCATCCGGGCGCCGTCGAAGCGTTGCCGGAAACATTGCGCGAGAAAGAACAGGCGGCCCGGCAACGCAAACCCCTGACGCAGATCGCCTTTGCCGGAGTCTGGGGTCAGAGCGTTCAGTAGCCGCTGCAAAACCGTTGACGCTCTTCTCTTCAGACGGGAAGAAGCGAGACTAGGAAATCATCCATGCCCATAACGCTGTCCGACCAACGCTCCAGCCGGGGCGCGGGTCGTTATCTGCTGCGCTCCCTGCTGTTTCTGGCCCTGCTGGCGGCATTGGGCGCAGCCTTCCAGAAACCGTTGAGCGCGGCTTTTCTGACCAATCCCTATCTAAACGGCGCGATTGCCGCCGGGTTTTTCTTCGGCGTCGCCTACACCCTGAAGGCGCTGGTCGAAATCTTGCGCGACGCCCGCGCCACCGGACGCTGCGCTGAAGTCGCGCTCAAGGCCCGCCGCCATGAAATGCCGCTGGCGCAGGCCAATGAGGCGCTGCTAGAGGGCGCGGGCGATACCGGCGATTTTCTGCGCAAGGTCTATCGCGTCATCCAGCACGGCGACGCTGCCGCAACCTTGCCGTATCTGCTCGATTCACTGGCGACGCGCAGCGATGACCGGCGGGCGCTGGTGCGTTACCTGGTTGGGGCGCTGGTATTGCTCGGCCTGATCGGCACTTTTTACGGCCTGTTGCTGACTA
>JBDHRB010000414.1:0-2844 GCA_039807355.1 Candidatus Competibacteraceae bacterium | reverse complement strand
GGCGCGAGCTGGCGGAGCTGGAGGCGGCCGGCGTCAGGCGCCGGTCCGACAAGGCGGCGAAACCGTGAGCGCGGCGCGCGAAAACGGCAAGCCGGCGCCCGGCTCCCGGTCCAGGCTGGCGCTTCTGGTGCCGCTCCTGGTGTTCCTCGGCCTTGCCGGCCTGTTCCTGGCGCAGCTCCTGTCCGGCCGCGACACCTCGGAAGTGCCGTCCGCGCTGATCGGCCAGCCGGCGCCGAAGACGGACCTGCCGGCGCTCGACGGCGCCGGCCTGCCGGGCATCGACGGGACGGGCTTTTCCGGCAAGGTCACGGTCGTCAACGTATGGGCGTCATGGTGCGTGCCCTGCCGCGACGAGCACCCGCATCTGATGCAGCTCGCCGGAGACCCGCGCTTCACGCTCGCCGGGCTGAACTACAAGGACAAGCCGGAGAACGCCCGCCGCTTCCTCGGCGAGCTGGGCAATCCGTTCGCGGCGATCGGCGTGGACGAGAGCGGCCGCACGGCGATCGACTGGGGTGTCTACGGCGTGCCGGAGACCTTCGTCGTCGGCAGGGACGGCAGGATCGCCTACAAGCATGTCGGGCCGCTGACGCCCGATTCCGTGCGCACGCTGCTGCTTCCCGAGATCGAGAAGGCGCTGGCGGCGCCCGGCTGACGGCCGTTGCCGCAACCAGGACCGGGAAGGACCGGGCATGGACGAAGTCCGCGCGCATTTCCTCGACCAGGCCAGAGCCTGCGATGCACTGGGCTCGCCGTTCACCGCCAGGCTGTGCCGCATCCTGGCGCAGCGGCTCGACGACGGCACCCGCACGGGAAGGGCCGTGCTGCGCTGGCCGGGCGACGTCCGCGCCGATGCGGTCGCCCTGCGCCTGTGCGGCGGCTTGCACGGGCTGGTGCTGACCGGCGCCGATCCGGGGCTGGCGCTGGCCTATCCGCCCAACGAGGCCGGCGACGGCGAGATCGCGTCGGCGCTCGGCGAGGCGATCCGGCGTTTCGACGGCCGTCTCGCCGCCGGCCTCGCCAGCGCGCCGCAGACAAACGAGATCAGCCGCTCGGCCATGCTGCTGCCGGGCCTGCTCACGATCGCACGCGAGAACGGATCGCCGCTCGACCTTCGCGAGATCGGCTCCAGCGCCGGGCTCAACCTGCTGTTCGACCGCTTCCGCCATCGCTATGGCGATGCCGGGTGGGGCGATCCGGATTCACCCGTCAGGCTGGCGCCGGAGGTGCGGGGCGAGGCGCCGCCGCTGGGCGGAACCCTGACGGTGCGCTCCCGCGCCGGCTGCGACATCGCCCCGGTCGACGCCGGCGATCCCGCGGCGCGGCTCAGGTTGCGGTCCTATGTGTGGGCGGACCAGGCGACGCGGCTCGCCCGGCTCGACGCCGCGCTCGCCATCGCCGCCGCCTTTCCGCCTCGGCTCGTGAAGGCCGACGCGGCCGATTTCGTCGCCGGAGCGCTGGCAGCGCGCTCCGGCGACGGCAGTTTCGTGCTGGTCCATTCGATCATGTGGCAGTACCTGCCCGCCGCCACGAAGGCGGCGATCGCCGCGCGCATGGAAGAGGCGGGCCGGGCGGCCACGCGCGCGGCCCCCGTCTGCTGGCTGCGCATGGAGCCGTTGTCCACCGCCGATCCGTTCGCCACGCTGTCGTTGACGCGATGGCCGGCGGGCGAGACGCGGCATCTCGCCCGCTGCGACTATCACGGGCGCTGGATCGAGTGGACCGGTCAGCCGTAGACCTGCTTGCGCACCTCGTGGAGCATCTCGGCGCGGCTGGCGCGCATGTCGGCGAGGTCGCGCTCGCTCAGGCTGTGGATCTCGTTGACGAGCTGGTTGTAGCGCTTGCGCCTGGCGAGGCTGTCGCGGGCGCGGGAGACTAGGGTGTCGAACATGGCGAACTCCTTCGCTGTGCCGCCGGGCCGGAGGCTGACGGCGGCGGTTGTTCCTCCCTGATCGGTACGCAGCATGACATAGGGATTGTGCGCTGCAATAAAATACGTTGCAATGCAGCATTGCGCTGGGCGCATGGCAGGCGGAGAGGCGGCTCTATTCCCCGGCGTCGGAGTCGAGCGAATGGCGCAGCACCAGCGGCATCTGGCTGATCGTGAACAGGACCGTGATCGGGATCGTGGCCCAGACCTTGAACGCCACCCAGAAATCGGTGGAGAAGTTTCTCCACATGATTTCGTTCAGGGCGGCGAGGAAAAGGAAGAACAGGCCCCAGCGCAGGGTGAGCTTGCGCCAGCCCTCGGCGTCGAGGTGGAAGGCCTCGTCGAAGACGTAGCCGAGCAGCGACTTGCCGAAGGCGAGCCCGCCGAGCAGCACCGCGCCGAACAGCGCGTTGACGATGGTCGGCTTCATCTTGATGAACTCGTCGTCCTGGAGATAGAGCGTGAGCGCCCCGAAGACGACGACGACGATGCCGGAGACGAGCGGCATGATCGGCAGGCGCCGCATCAGCAGCCAGGACGCCGCCAGCGAGATCAGCGTGGCCGCCATGAACAGGCCGGTGGCGATGAAGATCGGCCCGCCGAAATCTGTCAGGATCGGGAATGTCCGCCCCAGCCACTCGCCGCGCGCGTTGGCGAAGAAGAAGACCATCAGGGGCCCGAGCTCCAGCACCAGCTTCAGCAGCGGGTTGACGGCTTCCTTCTTTCCCTTCCGCGGGTCGGACGGGTCGCTTTCGAGAATGGGGTTCATGACACTGTCCAGAACGGTCGGGGGGCAACAGGGAGCGTCGGCATCCGACCTATCCCACCCCTGCGATTGCCTTGGCGAACTCGCCGGCCGAGAACGGCTCCAGGTCGTCCACCTGCTCGCCGACGCCGATGAAATAGACCGGCAG
>JBDHRB010000413.1:0-2847 GCA_039807355.1 Candidatus Competibacteraceae bacterium | reverse complement strand
TAACCGCGATGAGGAGAAAGAACACGCGGCAATGGTGCTGGAATGGATTCGCCGCCAAGACCCGGCGTTCGATCACGAACTGCGCGATTATCTGTTTACCGAGAAATCCATCGCCCACGCATAGGGCCAAGGCCAGCCGATCATGGAACCATCGCCGATAGACAATGAATCGTTACAACAAGCCCACCGACGCTTGTTGCGCCGGTTGTTGCTGGTCACGGTCGCCATGTTCGGCTTCGGCTTTGCGCTGGTGCCGCTGTACGACGTGTTCTGCGCGATCACCGGCCTGAACGGCAAGACCGCCGGTCAGGCCGCAACCGTGGAGCCGATGGCAGTGGATGAAACGCGGGCAGTGACAGTGGAGTTTGTCGCCAGCCTGAATGTCAACGCGCCCTGGGAATTTGCCCCGCAAGTGACGCGGATGACCGTGCATCCCGGCCAGTATTACCAGACCCAGTTTCACGCCCGCAATTTGACCGATCAGCCGCTGGTTGCTCAGGCGATTCCCAGTGTAGCGCCCGGACTGGCGGCGCAGCATTTCCAGAAAGTTGAGTGCTTCTGCTTCGTCCAGCAGCCGTTCCAGCCGGGAGAGGCGCGGACTATGCCGGTGACGTTCCGCATTGATCCGGCGCTGCCGCCGGAAGTGCGCACCGTCACCCTGTCTTACACCCTGTTTAAACGGGACGGCGTTTAGCGTCGAGCCGATCAGGAGGGAGATAGAGATAACATCCTGTTGGTAATCGAATTATTGATGGAAACAAGGGGGATTGCTATTACCGACACCCATTGGAGGTCATGATGTTCATGAAACAACCTTTGGTTATTGACGACGCTCATTGGCCGAAACTTCGGCCAAATCAGCCGCTCCCCAGTAAAAGTCACCGAGAGATTTTTACACAAGACGCTGAATCAGCAGGAAATATGAGAAGTCCGATGGCGCGATTAAGGCGTGTCGGGTTTTCGGTGAATCTGGTTGCCTGTTTGGTCGTGGCGCTGGCCAGCGGCGATGTGGCGCTCGCCGAGACCAAACGTCCGGGCGCTCAACCCCTGGCAGTCATCGAATTGGGCAAACTGCCACAAGCGCCGCTCTACTGGCACTTGGATACTTACCCGACCCGCGCCGCAGCCGAGGCTGCTAAGGATGCGCATGGCGCCGTGGCGGAGGTCTTCGACCGCGTGTGGTTGTTGACCGTGGCTGGAGCGGAATGGCGGCCCGCTGGCGGCGACCCTATTGCCACTATTGGCCCGCTCCCGCTCGGCGCGAGCGACGCGAATATGACGGCGACTTACTTGCAAGCCGCAACATCACCCGGTTTTCAAACCGATGTCCACCAGTTTGCCGGAGCCGAGGCGCTGTACCTGCTTTCGGGCGAGGTGTGCGTCGAGACACCCCAAGGCAAGCAGATCGGTCGTGCGGGCGGGGAACCGCTCCTGATTGCTGGCGGCCAGCCGATGCAACTCACCAGCATCGGCGCCGAGACCCGCCGCTCCATCGTACTCGTACTGCACGACTCGGCCCAACCCTGGAAGATTCCCGCCAGCGGCTGGACGCCCAAAGGGTTATGCGCGGGTAACTGAGTCGTGGACCTAAGCAACCCGGGAGAGATGGCGCGATGATCGACGCCAAATACGTCCATACCAATCTGATCGCCGACGACTGGCGGGCGTTGAGCGACTTTTACCAGCAACTCTTCGGTTGCGTCCCCGTCCCGCCGGAACGCGACTTTCGGGGCGAACAACTGGAAGCCGGCACTGGTATTCCCGGCGCTCATCTGCGTGGCGTCCATCTACGCTTGCCCGGTTACGGGGCGGCTGGCCCCACGCTGGAGATTTTCAGTTACGACACGCGGCTAGAGCGCGGCGCGACCGCCGTGGATCGTCCCGGCTGGGGACATATCGCGTTTTCCGTGGCGGACGTGGCGGACGCACGAAAAGCGGTTCTCCAACGGGGCGGTCGAGCCATCGGCGAGATCGTGACCCTGGAAGTTGCCACCGGCGCGAAAGTGACCTGGTGTTACGTCGCTGATCCCGAAGGCAATATCATCGAACTGCAAGCGTGGACCGCGTAGAAAACAGCCGCCCTGCTGGCAGAGGCCCGCAATTTCGGGACAAAAACCGGGAGTAAACGAGATGTCGCGGCACCAACAAATCAATAGCAGGGATTGGATGAGCGCATCGGGCATCGCCTTGGCGCTGTTGTTTAACCTGCTTCTCCCGGCTGGATTGGTTTCCGCCCGAACCGACGCGGGCAGCGCCGCCCCGGATGCTGCGCCCCCACCGGCATTCTCCAGCGTTGTTGGCGTAGATTTACCGCACACCGACGGTTTTGGCCTTCTGCCCAAACCACCGGCTTTTTCCCAGGAGGAAAGTGATCGGCTGTTCGCCGAAGGGAAGCGCGCCTGCGACGGTCCTTGCGTCACGCCGTTTGGCGCAGTGCTGGGCATCGCCAACGGCGCAGAGGGCCGTTCCAATTGTGTCTCGACCTGCATTCGCCCGGAATATTCCTTTCTCGACCGCGCATCCGGCGTCGTCTCGGTACACGCGGAAGACCCCAAGCAGGATCGCCTCCAGTACATCGGCGTGACCTACCAGTGCGTCGAATACGCCCGCAAGTGGTGGATGAAAAACCGGGGCATCACCTTTGGCAGCATCGACAGCGCCTACGAGATTCTGTACCTAACCGAAGGGACAAATCTGGAAACCCAACAACCGTTTCCCTTGGCCCGCTCCATCAACGGCACCGCCCGGCGTCCGCCCCGGCGCGGGGATTTGCTGGTTTATTACCCCGACCGGGCCGATCCCGAATGGCGTCACGGCCATGTCGCGGTCGTCGTGGCGGTGGATCTG
>JBDHRB010000412.1:0-2862 GCA_039807355.1 Candidatus Competibacteraceae bacterium | reverse complement strand
AGAAGCCCGCGAAGCGCACCAAGATCCGCCACGCTGCCAACGCGCTCGAGGAAATCCGTTGTTCCCGGTCGAAATTTCAATTCTTTGCCACCTCGGCTCCCTTCGGCAAACTCCACATGAAGCAAAAACTCGAGGACAGCATTAGCCGCCTGTGCGCCTGGGTTGAGGCGCACGAATACAAAGCCTACGACCCGGGCGACGGCAATCTGTCGTTCCTGCACGCGCTGACTTTCAATAATTTGCTGCTCGAACGCCTGCTGCAACAGTCCGTTTATCGCGCTCCCTTCAACCTGCGCCCGCTCTACGGCATCCGGCCCCACACCTCCACCAAAGGTATGGGCTACATGGCCTGGGGCTACGCGAAAATGTTTGCCCTCACGGGCGAAGCGAGCTACCGCGGACGCGTCGAGCATTGCCTGGATTGGCTGTCGCGCAACAAATCGCCCGGCTATAAGCATGATTGTTGGGGCAACCACTTTCCCTTCTCGAGCCGTGGCGGCAAGATCCCCAAGCTCGAGCCGACCATTGTCTGGAGCAGCCTGATTGGCCAGGCCTTTCTGGAGGCCCATGAGACCCTTGGGGAGCGGCGATACCTCGACACCGCCTCCCGCGTCTGCGACTGGATCCTCGAATTGCCGCGCGAGCGGACTCCCTCCGGCTTTTGCCTCAGCTACGTCGCCTTCAAGCAAAGCTCGATCCATAACTCGAATATGCTCGGGGCCGCCCTTCTCGCGCGCGTCGGCAAACTCGCGAACCGCCCCGAATGCCTCGAGGTGGCCCGCGAGGCGATGCTCTATAGCTGCTCCCGGCAAAACTCCGATGGCGCCTGGTACTACGGCGAAGACCCCAAGTACCACTGGATCGACAATTTTCACACCGGTTACAATCTGGACAGTCTGAAGCGTTACCAGACCAGCACCGGGGATCAGAGCTTCGCCGACCAGCTCCAACGCGGATTCGACTACCTGAAGGCCAACTTCTTCGAGCCAACCGGACGGCCCAAATATTACCACAACCAGGCCTACCCGATTGACATCCAGTGCGCCGCCCAAGCCATCGACACGCTCACCTTCTTCTCGGACGACGACGCCGAGGCGCTCGCCCTGGCGCGGAACGTCGCCGCTTGGACCATCGATCACTTCCAGGACAAAGACGGCCACTTTTATTACCGCGATCTTGGCTGGGCGATGAACAAAACCCCCATGCTCCACTGGGGCCAGGGAACCATGTTCAAGGCGCTCGCCCATTTGCTGAGCCGGCTCTCTCAGGCGGCGGGCGCCTCGCCCGCGCCGGGCGCCGGCGCCGCTTTGCTCACCAGCGGGAATCGCTGAGGAACCACCATGGACAGCCAGCCGATGCAATATGCTCTGATCACGCCCGCCCGCAACGAGGAGGCGCACCTCGAGGCCACCATCCGCTCCGTCGTCGCCCAAACCGTCCGGCCGCTCAAATGGGTCATCGTGGATGACGGCTCCACCGACCGCACCGGAGAAATCGCGGCCCGCTACGCCGCCCGGCACGATTGGATGGAAGTGCTGCGCCGCCCGGAACACCAGGACCGCCAATTCGCCGCCAAAGCCCACGCCTTCAACGCCGGCTTTCAGCGTCTGGAGCAGGCACCCTATGACATCGTGGGCAACCTCGACGCGGACATCACCTTCGAGCCGGATTACTTCCAGTTCCTGCTCGCGCAGTTCGCGGGCAACCCCCGCCTCGGCGTCGCCGGAACCCCTTTCGTGGAGGATTTCGACCAGCCCGGCAGGCACACCTACGCGCATCCCAACGCCAACCTCACTCATGTCTCCGGCGCCTGCCAGCTTTTCCGCAAGGAGTGCTTCGCCCAGGTGGGCGGCTATATCCCGGTCAAAGGGGGCGCCATCGACTGGATTGCGGTTACCACCGCCCGCATGAAAGGCTGGCAAACCCGCACGTTCACCGAGAAGGTTTGCTTCCACCACCGCAAACTGGGAACGGGCACGGGCGCGAATTACCCGCTACAAACTCGATTCCACTATGGTAAGAAGGCTTACTTTGTCGGCGGCCATCCCTTATGGGAATGCTCAAGAGGAATATTTCAAATGCGGGGACGCCCCTATCTTCTGGCGGGAGCCGCCTTTGTTCTGGGCTATTTGTGGGCCGCCGCCACCAGAACTCGACGCCCGGTATCCAAGGAGTTGATGGCCTTCCACCGCGCCGAGCAGCTTAGCCGTTTTCGCCGTATCTTTCCGTTTATAAGCAACCGGAAAAAAGCTGCTTAACAACCCAATCCCGCACCTTGATGAGCCTATTGTCGGAGTCGTCCGCGCGGCTGCCAGAGACCTCCTCTGTAATTTTGCCCTCTCGACCCTCAACCGCGCAGGCCGTTAAAATTTGGGGGCGGCTTCTGAAGATGGGCGCCCTCCGGAGCGAATGGTACGAATTCGTGGATGACCCGGAGCCCTTCCTTGCCACCCTTAAGAAGCGTCGTCCAGTCCCAGACCTGTTCACTTTTGTCCAGCGGCTCACCGCAGTGCCGCCCCGGCACAGCCAGTACTATTGGGAGCCGGAGGAAGTAGCGGTCCTTCCTATCCAGAGCTTTGATCATTGGTGGAAAAAGCAGCTCAACGACAAGACCCGGAACATGATCAGAAAAGCGGCCAAAAAAGGGGTCTCAATTCTCCCGTCGCAGCTCGACGATCGGTTGGTTCGCGGAATCCAGGATATTTACAACGAATCCCCGCTCCGCCAAGGACGGGAATTCAAACACTTTGGCAAATCCCTCGATCGGATTCGCGAGGAACACAGTAGTTTTCTGGATCGCAGCGAGTTTTCCGGCGCTTATCACGAGGGCCATCTCGTTGGCTTCATTAAACTTGTGTTTCA
>JBDHRB010000411.1:0-2881 GCA_039807355.1 Candidatus Competibacteraceae bacterium | reverse complement strand
CCGGGCGACCGAGCAGACCGCCGTTGGCGTTGAGGTCGGCGACCGTCATTTGCAGGGTTTTTAATTCCGGATCGCCGAGATAGGCGGCGGGACCGGTCACGGCCAGGAAAGCGCCGATGCGAACCGGTTCAGCGGAGCCAGCCAGCGCCGGGCCGGCCAGCAGCAACATCGCCAGCAGAGTTGTCCGCCACAGACTGCACATGGGGATTCTCCTCTTCGGGTGGAAAAAGCGTCGGTTTGTTTTTGGCTCAGGCGCGTCCGGCGGCGCGTCCGGCGTCAAAAGCCTGGGCGTTGATTGCGGCCAGTTTCGGCTTGTAGGCGCGGAAACCTTCCACGATGCAGTCTTTGAGGACATCGGCGGGGAAGGGCAGATGGTCGCTGATCGCGCCGAGCATGATGGTGTTGACCAGTTTCGGGTTGCCCAGTTGATCGGCGATGGCCCCGGCGTCAAAGGCGTGAACTTCGATGCCGGAGGCGGCCAGTTGCGCCAATGGATCAGCGGGGTAGGCATACAAACCGGCGGAAACCACCGGCGGCGCGATGCGCAGGGTGTTGACCATGGCGACGCCGGTTGGGCGCAGATGCGCCAACCAGCGCAGCGCCTCAGCCGCTTCAAAGCCGATCAGCAAATCCGCTTCGCCGGGGTCAATCTGCGGGGAATAGACCTTGGGGCCGAAGCGGACATGGGAGGACACGACGCCGCCGCGCTGGGCCATGCCGGCCACTTCGGTTTTTTTTACATCGTAGCCCTGACTCAAGGCGGTGCGGGCGAGCATTTCGGCGGCGGTCATGACGCCCTGGCCGCCGATGCCGACAACGAGAATGTTGGTGATGCGGTCAAGCATGGGGTTGAATCCGAATGACGCGCTCCGGCGTTACCGGTTGAACGATGGCGTTCGGGGCGCAGGTTTCGACGCACATGTGGCAGCCGGTGCAGGCGTTGGCGTCGATGCGGGCAAACGCCAGTTCCTTGCTCTTGCCGTTCTTGGCGGTGACGGTCTCGCGGCGGGCGACGAGAATCGCCGGGCAGCCGAGGTCAATGCAGTTGCCGCAGCCGGTGCATTGATCGTCAATGACTTCGTAGGGCTTGAAACGCTCAAAGCGGTCGGTGAGCGAGCAGGGGCGATTGGTGATAATCACCGACGGCTCTTCCATTTTCACTTCTTCGCGCACCAGCTTGACGATAGTCGGCAGCTCATAGGGATCGACCATGCGGATGCGTTCAGGACGCACGCCCAGCGCCTCAGCCAGTTTGGCGAAATCGACCCGGGGCGCGGGCTGGCCGTGTAAATCTTGGCCGGTGCCGGGGTTTTCCTGACCGCCGGTCATGCCCACCGAACGATTGTCCAGCAGCAACACGGTGACGTTGCCCCGGTTGTAAATCATGTTCAGCAGGCCCTGCATCCCCATGTGCAGGAAAGTGGAATCGCCGATCACCGCGACGATGTGCTTTTTCTCGTCGGACGCGCCGCGCCCCTTGTCCATGCCGTGGGCCATGCTCAACGAAGCGCCCATGCAGGTGCAGGTGTCCAGGGCGTTCCAGGGGTGGCCGGCGCCGAGGGTGTAGCAGCCGATGTCGCCGATGATGTTGAGATTGCGGATGTGGGAGAGGGCGAAGTAGGGGCCAAGGTGCGGGCAGGAGGCGCACATGGTCGGCGGACGGGGGAAGACATCGGCTTGGGTGCGAGTGGGCACGGCGTAGGGTTCGCCGAGCAGCGGTTTGATCGCCGGGCGCAGGACGCTGGGAGCTAGTTCGCCGCAGCGCGGCAGCCGCTCCTTGCCCTGCACGGCGACCCCGGCGGCGCGAATTTCCGTTTCCAGCAGCGGTTCGGTTTCCTCGACCACCACCAGCGTCTCGACCGTTGCGGCGAAAGCGCGGATTTTGTCCAGCGGCGCGGGGCAGCTAAAGCCGAGTTTGAGGGTTGGAGCGTTCGGGAAGGCTTCGCGGACGTGCATGAAAGCCGGGCCGGAGGTGACAAAGCCGATACGCCGGTCTGCGCCTTGGAAAATTTCATTCAGGGCGCTGGTTTCAGACAGTTCGCGCAATCGCTGATCGCGCTCATGCATTAACGGC
This sequence comes from Candidatus Competibacteraceae bacterium, assembly GCA_039807355.1. Classification (GTDB taxonomy): domain Bacteria; phylum Pseudomonadota; class Gammaproteobacteria; order Competibacterales; family Competibacteraceae; genus UBA2383. The sequence goes on along the minus strand of JBDHRB010000411.1, from coordinate 807 downwards.
AGACGCGGTTTGGCGTTGGCTGGAGTCATCACCCAGCGCCGGGGATTTTTCTGGAATCCGGCGGCGGGGTGTTCCACCCGTTCACCGGTAAATTCGACCATGGCCTTGACATGACAAACCCGGGTGGTCATGCGGACGATCACCGGGGTTTCATACTCTTCGGACAGGGCGAACGCCTGTTTGACCATGGCGTAGGCTTCCTGCGAGTCCGCCGGCTCGAAAATCGGCAGGTGGCCGAAACGCCCCCAGTAGCGGGAATCCTGCTCATTTTGCGAGGAGGACAGGCCGACATCATCGGCAACCACGATCACCAGTCCGCCGACCACGCCGGCCAGCGATTGGGTCATGAAGGCGTCGGAAGCGACGTTCATGCCGACGTGTTTCATCGCCGCCAGCGCCCGCGAGCCGGCCAGCGACGCGCCGATAGCGACTTCGACTGCGACCTTTTCGTTGACCGACCATTCGGAATAAATGTCGGGATAGCGGGCGATGGATTCGAGAATTTCCGTCGCCGGAGTGCCCGGATAGGCGGCGGCGACCCGGACGCCGGCTTCCCAGGCGGCGCGGGCGACCGCTTCGTTGCCGGAGAGCAGATGGCGGCGAGTCGCCTGGGCGTGAACCACAGCATTCATGATTAATGCAGACCTCGTGGAGGATTGATTGGCGTTGGAAACGCTTGACGCCGAAAGTTGGGCGAAGCGTAGCCTGAGCGGGAGTTATTCGATGATTTTCCAGGCGCCGTTGCGGATTTCCACCAGCTTGAAGGCGTCGGGACCCAGACCCATGTGGTCTTCGGGACTCAGGTTG
>JBDHRB010000003.1:0-18418 GCA_039807355.1 Candidatus Competibacteraceae bacterium | reverse complement strand
CGCTGAATGCGCCGGCGAAACTCCGGGTTGTGATCGGTCAGGCAAAGAATGGCGTGGCGGTAGCGTTCCGGCGGCATTCGGTTGATTAAATTGACCAGGCCATTTTCCAGACCGCCGTAGTCCAGTCGGTGAATGATGTGGGCGATCAGCGGAGCCGGGGAGTGGCGCATGATTTACTTCCGTTGGCTTGCGCCGCGCAACAGGGCGTCAAGCGACGGCCCCATGGTTTCGATAAACGGCCGCAACAGCGCCGCTGCTTGATCCGGTTGCGTCTCATAGTCTGCCGCGACCGCAATCAATGCCGATCCGCGTTGTGCGCCGCTCAGGCGATCCCAGGCTTGCCAGAGCTTGGCGAGATAGGGCGAAACCACGATGCGCCCGCCTTCCCAATAACCGCTCCATACCAGCCGGCGGCGCTGACCGTCGGTCAATAACGTCGCTTGCAGCGGCCATTCGCTTCCGGCGACCGGAATGGATGTCACGCCCGCTGTTCCGACATAGCGCCAGCGCTGGCGGTCATACAGGCGATTTTGGCTGCTGACCAGCTTGGCGTCCGGGCGTTGCTGGCGGTAATAGGCGATGTAGAGATGCACGGTCTGCCCATCCAGCGCGTACTGGCTGCGCAGAATGGCGTCGGCGCCGCTGAATTGCGGCTCCCAATCCCCGCTATCGGCTTCCGCTCCTTGCCAGGGCGCAATGGCGGGCGGCGCGGATAAAACCACTGGCGCAACCGTTAAATCGTCCCGGCTGGCCCACAGCGCCCACCCCGGACCCACCGCCGCCGCAATCAGAATCGCCAGCGTCCAGAGCGCATAGCGTCCGGCGCTCGCGGCAACGGCGGGAGAGTTCGAGCGTTGAACCGCGCTATCCGCGACCTGACCGCTTTCGCTAATCGGCTCCCGCCAGAATGAGCCGATCCAGAACATCAGCAGCACGACTAGACCGAAGAAAAACCAGCCATAAATCAGATGATCCACGCCGGTGGCGTACTTCATATCGCTCAGATGCGCGATCATGACAATGCCGTAGGCGCGAATGCCATTGGCAATGATCGGCATGACCACCGACAAGGCGATGAACGCCAGCCGCCGCCAAATGCTGCGGTAGGTCAGATAAGCGTATAAAAATCCCAGGGCGACTGACGCGATCAAATAGCGCAGCCCGCTGCACGCTTCGGCTACTTCAAAAGCGCCGCTGGGAATGATGATGTGCAGTCCTTCCCACAGCACCGGAATCCCGGTCAGGCGCAAACCCTCCACGGTGAACCAGGCGGTGACTTGTTGCAGGGGCGGAATCAGCGCCTCGCCGACCGGCACGGCGAACAGTAAATAAGCGAGGGGAAAGGCGATGGCCCAGGTCACTGGCCCGCCGAGCAGCGCATAGACCGCCGCTTGGATGATGATCGCTACGGTGAAATGTTGGACCACCGCCACTTGCGCCGCGTCCGCCGCCAGCCAGCCGAGACTCAATAACAACAACAGGCCGACGCCCGCCGGAGCCATGCGCGGTTCCAGCGCGGCGACATCCTCGCGCCGACTCCAGACCATGTAGAGAATGATCGGAACCACTAACAGGCCATGGGCGTAGGTGTCGTAATGCCACCAGATCGAGGCCATGCCGGCGATGGTCGGCGCGTACAGGGCCACGATGCCCAACAGGGCGACGGCCAGCGCCGGCAAGGCGACGCGCCAGGTCGGGGAGGCCGTCGTTGTTTCCATTATCACCCCAGGCTGCGCGCCAGAAACGGGCCGAGCCAACGGCTGACCGGCAAGGGCAGACGCTTCCACGCTTCGATGAACAGCCGATACTTGGGATTCAGCGGATTCACCTCTGGGAGTTGCGCTGCGTTCACCAATTGAAATTCGTAGTGCAACGGTTCCGGGGTAAAACCCCAGTTTTTCTTGAAGCTGTAGGAACCGGTGCCGACTTTGCTGCGGCCATAGTCAAAGACCCGAACGCCGCGCTCGCAAGCCCGGCGCATTAAATCCCAGTACATGAAATCATTGCCCTTGAGATCGCGGGCCAGCGCCGTCCCGCCGCCGTAGTAGGGCAATACTTGATCGCGGAAATAAAAGCTCATCACGCTGGCTACGGTTTGTCCCTGATGGGTCACGGTCAACACCTCGCAATCTGCCCCGAATACCGCTTGCAGCGTCTCGAAATAGCGGCGCGAAAACACCGGAGTGCCCAGGTTGCGCACGCTTTCGGAATAAGCGGCGAACAGTCGCTCTGCGCCGGCGTCGATTTCGCCCTGCAATCCGGCGTCAATGCCCTTGCGCACCATCGCCCGCTGCTTGCGCGGAATCGCTTTGAAATTCACGTCCGGGTCGGGATCGAGGGTCTTGCGGAAATTGACGTACAGTTCGCGCTTGGCCGGCCAGTCGGGATGACGCGGCTGGGAATGGCGCAGTTCCAGAACGTCCACTTTCAGGGAATGCGCTAATTCAATCGCTGCATTTTCCAGCGCGGCGCAGGCGTCAGCGTCGCCGACCGCGCCGCCCAATACGCAGAAAGGCGTGGAAATCAGGGTATTGCCGAACAACCGGCTGCGGATATGGCCGAGCGGCAACGCGGCGCAAATCGCTCCCTCGCGTTCAGCGTAGAGAAAATGCGCGTCATGGCCGAACGCCCGACGTAAAACTTCCGCCCAGCCGGCCCGATGGAAAAACGTCGCGTCGGGACACGCCATGACGAAAGCATCCCAGCGCGTTGCGTTGGCGGCATTGAGTTGATGAATCTGCAAAGCGCCGGCGTGGCTCACGCTATAAAGTCCCTGGGTTGATTGCTGGGCCATTGGCTAAAAACACCCGATCCATCCGATCCCAGCGGAAATCACGCAACAGCAACCGCAAACGCTGTTCCATACGGCGCAGATTCAGATAATGCCGCAGCCGGGTTTTCCGGTTGATCCCGGACGGGCGCGGCTGTTCCGGGTCGATTTCCCAAGGGTGAAAATAAAACAGGCCCGACTGGCCGTCCTGCTGATTGACCCGGCGCAGCGCCCAGCGCGACAACGCATACGGCCATAGCCGGAACCAGCCGCCGCCGCCGCAGGGCAGGGTTTTGCCAAATATCGTTACCGTAGTCACCGGGACTTCCAGCAGGGTCGGCGCGTTTTCAGGGTGAAAAGCAAAGCGCGGCGCTTCCGGCATTCCGTATAAATCATGGCGAATCGGGTAAATGCTGGAACTGTAGCGATAACCGGCTTGCTCCAATTCGGCCAGTGCCCAGAGATTGCCCGCGCCGATGGAATAACTGGCGGCGCGATAGCCGAGAATCGCCGCGCCGCCCAAATCTTCCAGCAGCGCCTTGGTGCGCGTGACATCGGCGCGAAATTCCGCCGGGGTCTGCTGGGTCGCCCGAATGTGGGCGTAGCCATGACTGGCCAGTTCGTGACCGTCCGCGACGATGCGCCGGATCAGGGCGGGATGCCGTTCCGCTACCCAGCCCAGGGTAAAAAAAGTCGCCTTGACCCCGGATTCCGCGAACAGATCGAGAATACGGTGAGTATTACGTTCTACCCGGCGCGGCCATTGTTCCCACTGCTCGCGGGCGATGTACGGCTCGAACGCCGAGACCTGGAAATAATCCTCGACATCCACGGTCATGGCGTTGGTCAGCATTCGGTTGCTTCCTCATTCATCAGCCAATCGGCTAACGACGCGGCGATCCGTTCCGCCGCCTGACCGTCCCAATATTCGGGAATCCGTCCGGCCTTGCCGCCTTGAGTCAACACCTCATGAGCGGCGCGGCGAATCCGCTCCGGATCAGCGCCGACAATGGTGTTGGTGCCTTCGGTGACGGTGATCGGGCGTTCGGTGTTCTCGCGTAAGGTCAGGCACGGCACGCCCAGCGCGGTGGTTTCCTCCTGCACCCCGCCGGAATCGGTCAACGCCAGCCGCGCCCCTTGCATCAGGCCGAGCATTTCCAGATAACCCAGCGGCGGCAGGCGGCAAAAGCGCGGATTGTCCAGTAGGGCGCTGAGTCCGGCCTGGTCGATCATGCTCCGGGTGCGCGGATGCAGGGGAAACGCCAAGGGCAGATCAACGCTGATTTCGCCCAGCACGCGCAGCAGGCGTTCCAGAACTTCGGGATCATCGACATTGCTGGGTCGGTGCAGGGTGACAATGCCGTAGCCGTTGGGGCTGTCGAGAAACACGGCGGGATCGGGCGCGGCGGCCAGGGTTTGCGCCGGGGGAACCGCTCGCGGCAAGCAGGCGTGCAACGTGTCGATCATCACATTGCCGACGAAATGCACCCGCGCCGGATCAATGCCTTCCCGGGTCAGATTGTCCAGCGCCTCCCGCTCGGTGGTGAACAGCCGGTCGGAAAGCTGATCGGTCAGCACCCGGTTGATTTCTTCCGGCATCGCCCGGTCAAAACTGCGCAATCCGGCTTCGACATGGACGACCTTCACGCCCTTTTTCGCCGCGACCAGCGCACAGGCGATGGTGGAATTGACATCGCCGACCACCAGCACGGCGGCAGGTTGTTCCGCGTCTAGCACCGGCTCGAAACGCTTCATGATCTCGGCGGTCTGCACCGCGTGGCTGGCGGAACCCACCTCCAGGTCGATGTCGGGATTGGGAATGCCGAGTTGCTCAAAAAAACGCTGGTTCATCGCCACGTCGTAATGCTGGCCGGTATGCACCAAGCGGGTGTCCAGCGCAGTGCGGCGCAGTGCGGCCATGATCGGCGCGATTTTCATGAAGTTCGGGCGAGCGCCGACGACACAGAGGATTTTCGACATGGGCGTGATTTGCGGAAACATCAGGAGTGGAGAGGGAGCGTCGGGTTAGCGGATGTTGAGCGGGCGGACTCCAGGCGCTGAATGCGTCGTTCCAGACGATCCAGTTGAGCGTCCTGCCATTCGGGATACTGCAACAGGGTTTCCACGGTTTGCTCCAGTTCGACCAAGCGTTGCTCCATGGCCTGACCGATGCGCAACAGCGGACTGTTGCCGGAAGCGCGGGCGCTGCTGCCTTGTTCGTCCAGGGCCATTTCCTGACCCACCGCGTCCACCGCCGCTTGATGAAACTCGCGTATTTCCTCGAGAAATCCGTACAGCAGCAGTCGGTCGCAGAACACGTTGACCCGGCGCGGAACGCCCTGGGTATAGCGATGGATCGCTGCGTAAGCCGATTCGTCGAAATGCGGAAAATCGCCGCGCCAGCCGACCACATGCAGGCGATGTTCGATGTAAGGGCGGATTTCCGTATCGCTCAACGGGCTGAGGTGGCAAGAAGCAATCACCCGCTGCCGCAGTTGCTCCATACTAGGGTCTTGCAGGGTCTGGCGAAATTCTTCCTGTCCCAGCAGGAAGCTTTGCAGCAGCGGCGTCTCGGCGACCTGAAAGTTGGAGAGCATCCTCAACTCTTCCAGCGAGCGCACCGGCAGGTTCTGCGCTTCATCGACGATCAGCAAGACGCGCCGACCGTGTTGGGCCTGGGCCAGCAGAAAATTCTCAAAATGCTTGAGCAAAACCGCCTTGCCTGCGCCTTCGTAAGGCAGACCAAAAGCGGCCACCACGCTGCGCAACAGATCATCGGCTTCCAGTTGGGTAGTGACCAGTTGCGCGGCGACCACCCGGCTGGAATCCAGTTCACCGAACAGGCTCTTGACCAGCGTCGTCTTGCCGGTGCCAATCCCGCCGGTGATGACGATGAAGCCTTCCCCCTGGCTTAATCCATAACGTAGATAGGCCAGCGCCCGACTGTGGGTGCTGCTGCCGAAAAAGAACTTCGGGTCCGGGCTGAGTTGAAAAGGTTTGCCGCTGAAGCCGTAATAGCCGATATACATGGTGGATGACAGGCCGGTGGTTTAAAACTTCACGCTGAAACGGACATTCAGCCGGTTTTCGCGGAAGCCTTGATCGGCGGGTTCCGCATCGTTTTCATAATAGCGGTAGCTGATCAGACCGCCGGAATCCGGGGTGAAGACCCGCGCTAGACCGATGACCGACACCCAGTAGTCATTTTGCTGGTCTTCGCTGAGGTCGTCGCGCTCCCAGCCGGTTCCGAGAAAGGAAGCGGTGCGCGGCGCAAACCGCCAGGTCCACAGTCCGCCAAGCCCATAGGAGTTTTCGTTCAGCGTCGCGTCCTGATACTGACGGTCTTCGCTGAAGGCGCGCAGGCTGAAGCTGTTACGCACCCGCTGATAGGTCCAGTCAGTTTCAAAGCGTTTGCGCAGAAATTCCTGATTGCTCAAGCCGAACGGGCCGCCAACCGCGATGATTTGCCCCTGCTCATCCAATAAGACCGGCTGTCCATCCGGGCCGACGCCAATCAGGTTCTGGTTGAACAACTGCTGGGTACTGGTCACTTCCTCGGTGTATTGGGCGGTCCATTGCGTCCGCCGGGTGCGGTGGCTCAACGAACCTTGCCAATGCACGCCGGGATTGACGCCGACGCTTTGATCGCGCCGGCTCAGTTCAAAGCGGGTGCGCGCCGAGGGCGTCCACTGCACCGCAACTTCGTTGACATTCTGTCCGTACAACCCGGTCAAATCGAGTCGGCGATTCGGCGACCAGATAGCGCCCAATCCCCAGTACGAACCGTTCTGATTATCTTCCTGAAAGGTAGCCAGATCGTTGTTTTCATAACCGGCCTCGGCCAGCAACGCCCATTGCCGGTTCAAGCGATAGGTGGCTTGACCAGCGACATTTTCCTGGGTGCTGCCGTTGTCCGATCCTTCGCTGTTTTGTCCCTGTAAATCCTGTTGCTGGTGGAAATAATCGAGGCTCCAGCTTAACGCGCTAAAACGCCGTCCGCTCTTCAAATTGGCCTCGACGCTCTGGATATCGCCATTGGAAGCGCCGCCCTGGCCGTTGTTGTCAGCATTCTGGCCGAATCCCGTGCGGTTATAGCGATAGCGCAACAACGCTTCGCTCCAGCCGCCGAAGTTCTGTCGCCAGTAGGGGCTGAGGCCAAAACTGGTCGCGGTGGTTTGATCGTCGGTGAGCGCAATATCGCTGAACAATCCGACCGGGCTGAAGATGTCCGCGCCGCCCGGCAAACCCAGATTCGGGTTGTTGAACAGGCTGGTAGCGAAAGACGAGCCGCCGCCAACCAATCCCAAATTGCCGGCGTCCACCCGGCTGCCGGATGAGACCGGAACCTGGGAAATTGAGCCGTAAGCGTCGAGAAAGAAATGATCCTGATACAGTTCGGCGGTGCTGAAGCCGAGCAAGTTGTTGTTGAGCTTGGCTTCGCCCTGCTGGGTGTAGAGCAAGCCCTGCGCGGTGTAGTCAAAACGGACTTCCAGGCGTCCGCCTTTTTTCCGCGCCGAAATGCCCGGATCGACCTGCAAGACCAGATCGCTTTCCGCTTCGCTGGCCGGGGCCAGGCGGATATTGTCGGAATAGGTCGCGCCGACGCTGATTCTCGGCGTGATTTGCCACTCGCTCGCCGGGCGACCATCGCCTTCCTGCGCGGCGGACGGCCAGCCAGCGAGGGACAGCCAGAGCGCCAGCATCCACTGAACGCTGGCCGGCAAGGGTTGGCGCGGGAATTGACTCACCGATGCGGCCCGCTAGTCTTCAGCGTCGCGGTCATGCGCATCGCGGCCATAACCATATTGATAGCCGTAGCCATAACCGTAGTAATCCGCGCCGAGAATGCCGCGCTTCTTGTTGAGGACAAAGCCAACGATCTGATTGGGATTGAGCAGGGCCAGCGCTTCCTGCACCTGGGATTGATGGGTGCGCCCGGCTTCCACCACCATGACGATTTGTCCGGCCAGGCTGGCCAGGACGCTGGCCTCGGTGGTGACCAGTAACGGCGGCGAATCCAGCACGATGATGCGGTCGGCGTAGCGGCGGCTGACTTCGTCGGCCAGCTTGCGCATGTTCTCGCTGGCCAGCAGTTCGGTGGATAAATGATGCGTGCTGCCGGCGGGCAGAATGGTCAAAGACGGCACATTGGTGTCGATCAGCACGTCGGCCAGTTCCAGTTGCTCGTCGATGAGCAAATCCACCAAGCCTTGTTCGGCCTCAAAGCCCAAGGTTTTGGCGACGGAGGGCTTAATCACGTCGGCGTCCACCAGCAATACAGTGCGGTCGCGTTCGGCGGCAATGCTCAGGGCCAGATTGCAGGCCGTGAAGGTCTTGCCCTCGCCCGGTCGGGAGCTGGTGACCATGATCAGGTTGGGATGTTCGACGATGGTCGCGCCCTTGCCGGCGGCGTTGGTCAACAATGGGCGCTTGATATGGCGGTATTCCTCCTTGATCCGGCTGCGCCGGGCGTCAGGCACCAGCAGACCGAGCGCCCGAATGCGTTCCAGATCGAGAACCACCGAACGCTGCGTGCGTTTCGGCGCGGCGACCGGGGTGGGAATCGACGGGGACAGCGCCGCCGCCCGTTCAATCAGGCGGTTCGGAGGGGATGTCGGCGCAGCCGCCGGTTGGTCGCGCAGCAACGGCGTTCCGCTGTGCATCGCCCGTTCAATCATATCCATGAGGCGCCCTTGGCATTTTGAATCATAAGGGGAGTTTGAAGCCGATGGTTTCGATGACCAGCAAGCCGCCGTAGAGCATGAACAGACAGCCGCCCAGGGCAAAATAGCCGAGCAGCGCCCAGCGATTGCGCCGCGCTTCAGCGGGGGAGAAAACGATGCTGACGCTGCCGAATACGGGAATTTGCGTGGCGCGCATCAGACTGCGGCGGCTGTCAAAGGTCGGCCAGATTTGGGCGAGAACGAAGGCCAGCGCCCCGCCGATGCCCAGTGCCCCGATCAGCACTCCAGAGATCAGCAGCGGACGATTCGGGCCGGTCGGCGCCAGCGGGGCGCGGGGCGGATCGACGATGCGAAAGCGAATGTCTTGATTGGTTTGTTCGGCCTGCTGCGACAGCCGCGCCGACTCGCGCCGGGCCACCAGTTCATCGTATTTTTTGCGGTTGATTTCATAATCCCGGTTCAGCGCCGCCAGTTCCGCCTCGACCTGCGGCACGGTGTTGACCTGTTCCTGTAACTCTTTGCGGCGCTTTTCGTACTCGGCCAGCCGCGCTTGCAACGAGGCGACATTGGCTTCTTCCTGGGCCAGCGCGACCTTGAGCTGTTGATAAACCGGATTGGCGTCCACTCCCGCCGGGCCGAAACCGCCGGCGCTGCTGGCGGCGTTTGCGGCGCTGGCCGCCAGACTGGCTTGATACTGGGCCAGTTCGTCCTCACGCTGTTTTTTCAGATCAGCGATGGTTTGCTTGAGAATGCCGACATCGGGATGACGTTCGGTGTATTTCAGCAGCAGTTCGTCGAGCTTCTGTTCAAGGCTTTGAATCCGGGCGTCAATCGGCAGCGCCGCGCTGGCCGCCGGTCCGGCGCCGGCCCCAGGCTGCGGGCCAATCCCGAATGTCGGCTCCTCGCCGCCGATTTGCTGGAGCAGGGAATTGCGCCGGCTTTCCGCCTGGTTCAGTTCCAGGCGCACCGTTTCCACGTCGGCGCTGGCCTGTTGCAGGCGGGTGTAGTAGTTCTGCCCCTCAGCGGGCATCAGGCCGACGTTCTTCAGCTTGAATTCCTTGAGCCGGTTCTCCGCCTCGACCAGCCGCGCTTCGTATTCAGCAATCTGCTTTTCCAGAAAGCGTTGCGCGGTGTCAGTGTCCTGGCGCGTTTCACCGAGCAGGTTTTCCACAAACACGGTAACCACCGCCTGCACCACTTTTCTCGCCAGTTGCGGATCGTTGTCAGTGAAGGCGATGCCGTACAGATTCTCGCGCCCGGCGCTGGTGAGCTGGATGCGTTTTTGCAGATTATTGATGAGCGCGTCCAGACCTTCGGTATCCTGGGCGCGAATGTCCAGATCAGCGTTGCGGGCGATCTTTTCCAGGTTGGGACGGCTCAGGAGGGTGCGGGTCATCAGGCCGATCTGCGCTTCCGGGTTGACGCTCACCGTCAGGCCTTGCAGCAGCGGTCGCAAGATCGACTGGGTGTCCACGAACACCCGGGCCGAAGCTTCATACTGATCGGGCAAGCGATACACCACGGTCCAGCCGATCAGGCACACCAACCAGGCGCAGCCCAGCGCATACCAGCGGTTGCGCCAAATGCCGCGTAAATAATCCAGTAATTGATCAATGATTTCGTACATGGCTGCGCCTGAAGGCTGGCGGATCGCGGCGGATTTAGAACCAGGATTCCGGGATAATCAGGATATCGCCGGGCAACATGTCGATGTTGGCGTTAATATCGCCGCCATTCAATAAATCATCAACCCGGGCCAGATATTCTTTCGGCTGGTCATCGACTACCCGGACGATTTTGGCGCTGTTGCCGTCGGCAAATTCGGTGAGTCCGCCCACCGCGACCATCACATCCAAAAGGGTCATCCGGCGTTTATAGGCGATGGCCTGGGGTTTGGTGGCCTGACCGACCACGCGGATTTGTTCGCTGTACGGACCGATGCCGCCGGCGACGATCACCGTGACGATGGGCTGGCGGATGTAGGTTTCCAGGGCTTTTTCCAGATCGCGGGCCAGTTGGGTCGGGGTCTTGCCGCTGGCTTGCAAGTCTTCGACCAGGGGCGTGGAAATCTTGCCGTCAGGGCGCACCGTGACCGACTGGGAGACTTCAGGATTGCGCCAGACGAAAATTTGCACCTCATCGCCGGGGCCGATCAAATAGCTGTATTGGTCCGGCGAAGCGGTCTGCGAGCCGTAGTAAGTTGAGGGCGGCAATGATTCGCCCTTGGGGCTGGCGCAGGCCGCCAACCCAAGCGCAGCGATCAATGCCAATCCAAGAGAGGTCCTGTGCCGTGCTGTACTCATTGCGCCGTGTCCTTTACCGCTTGACATGCATCTGTTTAATGGGCTGTCCCCGAAGGGGAATATTGCATCGGATTGCAGCCAAAAAGTGATGGTAATTGAAAATTATAGCGAGTCACTATGCATAATTCATCGGCTTTTATCCAAATTCGCCGCTTGACGCGACGTTATCTCGAAGGCGAACAGCCGCGCCGTATTTTTACCGACCTCGATCTGGACATCGAACGCGGCGCATTTATTGCGCTGCTCGGCCCCTCCGGCTGCGGCAAATCAACCTTGCTCAACCTGCTGAGTGGTATTGATTTGCCGGATGCGGGCCTGATCGAGATCAATGGCTGTTCGCTGACCGAAATGAACGAGGCGGAGCGTACCCGGTTTCGCCGCCGCCATATCGGTTTCGTCTTTCAATTTTTTAATCTGATTCCGACCCTGACCGTTGAGGAAAATCTGTTCTTGCCGCTGGAGCTGAATGGACTGATCAGCGCCGAGCAGCGCGACCGGGCGCTGGAACTGCTCGATCATGTGGGATTGGGCGAGCGCAGAAACAGTTTTCCCGAACGCCTGTCCGGCGGAGAACAACAGCGTCTGGCGATTGCCCGCGCCTTGGTGCATGGGCCGTTGCTGTTGCTGGCCGATGAGCCGACCGGCAATCTCGACGCCGCAACCGGGACGCGCATTCTGGAACTGCTGCTGAAGCTGCACCGGCAGGCGGGAACCACCATCATCATGGTCACCCACAGTCAGGAGGTGGCGGGGCGTGCGGATCGGATTTTGACCCTGGACGCCGGGCGGATTCAGGAGCTGGCGCGATGACGCCGCTGTTCTGGCGGGCGCTGGCGCGGCATCCGCTGCGGCATCCCTGGCAACTGGGTCTGGCGATTCTGGGCATTGCTCTGGTGGTGGTGGCGGTGGATTTAGCCAACGCCAGCGCCCGGCGCAGTTTTGCCCTGGCCATGGAGCGCATCGCCGGCCAGGCCACGCATCGTATTGTGGGCGGCGTGTCGGGCGTTGCGGAAGCGCAGTATGTCCAGATGCGGGTGGAGCAGGCTCTGCGTCCTTCCGCGCCGGTGGTGACCGGCTATTTGCCGAACGCAGATCGCCCCGGCCAACTGTTGCAAATCCTCGGTATTGATCCGTTGGCGGAAGCGCCGTTTCGTCATCCCGCTGCGGATTTGAGCGGCGCAGATTTTGATATCCGCGCTTTGCTGATCAATCCGGCGGCGGCGCTGTTGCCGGAGGCGCTGGGCGAAGCGGTCACTGTGCAACACGGCGAGCAGCGGTTTACCCTGCACCGCGCCGGAACCCTGCGCGGGCCGGAACTGGACGGGTTAATCATCACCGACATCAGCACTGCGCAAACCCTGCTCGGCATGGCCGGGCGCTTGAGTCATATCGACCTGATCTTGCCGGACGGCGCGGCGGGCGAGCGGCAGGCCGAGGAATTGCGCACCAAGCTGCCGCCGGGATTGCGCTTGGAACGCCCGGATCAGCGTAATCAGGCGCTGGCGGATTTAAGCGCCTCGTTTTCCCTGAACCTGACCGCGATGAGCCTGCTGGCGCTGATTGTCGGGATGTTCCTGATCTACAACGCCATGACTTTTTCCATCGTGCAACGCCGTTCCCTGCTGGGATTATTGCGGGCGCTGGGCGTCAGTCGCCGGGAACTGCTGATTGGCGTACTCGGCGAGGCGCTGCTGTTGGGATTGGCGGGAACCTTATTGGGCGGCGTACTGGGTTTATGGCTGGGTTCCGCACTGGTGCATCTGGTGACGCGCACTATCAACGATCTGTATTACGTTCTCAGTGTCCGCGAGTTCTTCATCGAGCCGATAGCGTTGGCCAAAGGCGCGGCGCTGGGCGTTCTGGCGACATTGACGGCGGCCTGGTTGCCAGCGCGGGAAGCCGCTGATGTTCCGCCCGGCGCGGCGTTGAGTCGGGCGCATCTGGAAAGTGGTTGGCGGGCGTCTTTGCCACGTTTTCTGTTGGGCGGACTGATCTTGCTGGCAGCGGGCGGTTTGACCCTGATCTTTTCACTGTCGCTGGCTGGGGGATTTGTCGGGCTGTTCCTGCTGATGATCGGCTGTGCGCTGCTGACGCCGCCGATAGTGGTCGGTCTGGTGGGCTTGAATCAGCGGTTAACCGCCCGCTGCGGACTGTTGGCGCGGATGGCAAACCGTGATGTCGCCCGTCATCTCAGCCGCACCGGGATCGCCGTAGCGGCGTTGATGGTGGCGTTTTCCGCCACAGTCGGCGTCGGGGTGATGGTGGACAGTTTCCGGGGCGGCGTGGCGATCTGGATTAACGACCTGTTGAACGCCGATTTATATATCGCACCGGCTGCCATTGAAAACGGCAACCATCGCACGGAAACGCTCACCCCGGCGGCGCTGACCGCATTGCGCAATACGCCGGGGATCGCGGCGGTCTCCACCTATCGGGCGATTTCGGTTGATCTGGACGGTCGCCCGGTGGTTTTAATTGCGGTGGACCTCGCGCCGGCGTCCCAGGCCGGTTATCGGTTGATTGAAGGCGACGCGGAGGCGGCCTGGCGGGCCTTTCAGAGCGGCGAGGCGATTCTGATTTCCGAACCGCTGGCTTATCGGCGGGGCTTGAGCGTCGGCGACGAGCTGGAGTTGCCGACCGATCAGGGCGTGCGCCGCTTTACCATTGCCGGGGTATTTCTCGATTACGGCTCGGAGCATGGGCGGATTTTGCTGCATCGCGCCGGCTATGAACGGTATTGGCATAACCCTACGGTGGGTTCCGCCGCCGCCTTCGCCGCGCCGGGTGAAAATCTGGCGCTGTTGCGTGAGCGGGTGCAGGAACAGTTGGGGCCGATGCAGTCGCTGCTGATTCGTTCCAGCCGCGCCATTCAACAGCGCACGCTGGAAATTTTTGACCGGACTTTCACCATCACCCAAGTGTTGCGGGTGCTGGCGATTCTGGTGGCCGTGATCGGCGTGTTGAGCGCGTTGCTGGCCCTGCAACTGGAGCGGGCGCGGGAGTTTGCCACATTGCGGGCCATGGGCATGACGGCGCGGGAGATTGGCAGTTTGGTGTTGTTGCAGACCGGGTTCATGGGCGCGGCGGCGGGATTGTTGGCGATTCCCACCGGTCTGTTGCTGGCGTCGGTGTTGATTTTCGTCATCAATCGCCGGGCGTTCGGCTGGAGTTTGCCGTTGACTGTGGAGCCGGGGTTGTTGCTGGAAACGCTGGCGCTGGCGATAGGCGCGGCGCTGCTGGCCGGGTTATATCCGATTTGGCGCATGGCTCGCACCCGGCCCGCTGAAGCCTTGCGCGTGGAGTGAGTATGTCGCTGCATCGACGATTTTTCCTGACCGGGTTGCTGGTTCTCGGATTCAGCGTCGCGCTGACGATGCTGTTGTTCCGCGCTACGCCGAAACCGCCTGAAAGCATTGCGGTCGGCGCGGCGCTGGGCGGCGCGGAGCAGGCCGGTTATCAACGCGCCTATCAGCCGCGCCCATTCCATTTTCCCGCCGATCATGGCCCGCATCCCGAATTTCGCAACGAATGGTGGTATGTGACCGGCAATCTGGCCGATGCGAGCGGTCGGCCATTCGGTTATCAGTTGACCCTGTTCCGCATTGCCCTGAGTCCTGATCCGCCCGCCGCCGATTCCGCCTGGCGAACCCATCAGGTTTATATGGGCCACTTCGCGCTGACCGACGTGGCTGGTGAACAGCATCATGGTTTCGAGCGGTTCAGCCGCAGTGCGCTAGGTTTGGCCGGAGCGCAGGCAGCACCATTTCGGGTCTGGCTGGAGGATTGGCAATTGTCAGGAAGCGCGACGGACGCTTTGCCCATGCGCGTGCGGGCGCGGCAAGGCGGCATTGCGGTTGATCTAACGCTTCAGGCCGGCAAGCCGCTGGTGTTGCAGGGCGACCGGGGCTTGAGCCAGAAAAGCGCCGAGCCGGGCAATGCCTCTTACTACTATTCGTATACCCGCCTGCCGACTCAGGGCGTTGTCGAGTTAAACGGGCGGATTTTCACGGTTCGCGGTTCAAGCTGGCTGGATCGGGAATGGAGTACCAGCGCCCTGGGGCCAGAACAAAGCGGCTGGGACTGGTTTGCCCTGCAACTCGACGATGGGCGAGACTTGATGTTCTACCGCTTGCGTCACCGGGACGGCGGCATGGATGCGTTCAGCAAGGGCGTTTTGGTCGATGCGCACGGTCAGGCGCGGGGATTGCGCCGCGAGGATGTGGAGTTGCAGCCGCTCGGTGAGTGGATCAGCCGGCGCACCGGAGACCGCTATCCGGCTGGCTGGCGGTTGCGCCTGCCCGGCGAATCACTGGATTTGACCATCACTCCGAAGGTGGCGGATCAGGAAATGCGCCTGACCGTGCATTATTGGGAAGGCGCGGTCACCGTCACTGGCCGCGCCGGGGAAAATAAAATCCAAGGGCAGGGGTATCTGGAAATGACCCGCTACCCATCCGCCGCCGGACGTTGAGAGGGGCCGGCGGTATTGCGCTGCCGCCGCGCTTCAAACAGAAAAATCCCGGTCGCCACTGACACATTCAGGCTTTCCACGCCGCCCTCGACCATAGGAATTCGCGCCAGCCGGTCGCAGGCCTCGCGGGTCAGTCGGCGCAAGCCCTTTTCCTCACCGCCCAGCACGATCGCGGTCGAGGGGGTGAAATCCACGTCATACAGACTATCTCCCGCTTCGCCCGCTGCGCCGACGATCCAGACGCCCTGTTCCTGCAAGGCCCGCAGCGCCCGCGTCAGATTGGTCACCGTTACCACCGGGACGATTTCTGCGCCGCCGCAAGCCACTTTACGCACCGTCGCGTTCAGCCCTGCCGACCGATCCGCCGGGATGATGACGGCGTGAACGCCCGCCGCCGCCGCGCTGCGCAGACAAGCGCCGAAATTGTGCGGGTCCTGCACGCCGTCCAGCGCCAACAGCAGCAACGGCCCATCCATCGTCGCCAGCAGCTCCGGTAAATCCGCTTCATTCAGCGTGCGTTGCCGAACCGTTAACCGGGCAACTACGCCTTGATGACGAGCGCCGCCGCTGATTCGATCCAGTTCCGCCCGCGCCGTCAGATGAATCGCCACCCCGTGTTGGGCGGCTTGATCGAGCAGGGTCTGCATCCGCCCATCCCGGCGCTGGCGCTCGACCCACAGGCCGCGCACCTGCTCTGGTTCATACTCCAGGGCGGCGGCGACCGCGTGCAATCCATGAATCAGCTCATCCGCCACGTTTACGACTCCTTGCGCCGCCGCCGCAGGTAGCGATTGCGTCGCGCCGCTTCGCCGCGTTCGCTTTCCACCGGCTCAAAATCAATCTTGCGCTCATCCAGATCGACCCGCGTCACCCGCACCCGCACCCGGTCGCCGAGCCGGTAGATTTGCCCGGAACGTTCCCCCTGCAAGCGATGACCGACCGGATCGAAGCGATAGTAGTCATTGCGCAGTGAAGTGACGTGAATCAGCCCCTCGACGAACACGCCGCGCAATTCCACAAACAGGCCAAACCCGGTGACCCCGGTAATGATGCCGTCAAAGACCTGTCCGACCTTATCCTGCATGTATTCGCATTTCAGCCATTCCAGCGCATCGCGCACCGCTTCATCGGCACGCCGCTCGGTCATGGAGCAATGCTCGCCCAGGCCAACCAGTTCCGCATGGTCATGGGGGAAATCCGCCGCCTTGCCGCCGCGCAGCACATGACGAATCGCCCGATGCACCTGCAAATCGGGATAGCGGCGAATCGGCGAGGTGAAATGCGCGTAAGCCTCCAGCGCCAGACCGAAATGCCCGACATTGCCGGGGTTGTAAACTGCCTGGGCCAGCGAGCGCAGCATCACCGTCTGAATCAGATGGGCGTCAGGCCGGTCGCGCACCTGCTCCAGCAAGCGGGTGTAGTCCTTCGGCGTCGGTTTGTCGCCGCCGCCCAACCCTAAACCCAGCTCGCCGAGAAACGCCCGGAGCTTTTTCAAACGTTCGATGGATGGGCCTTCGTGAATCCGGTACAAGCCCGGCATTTTATGGCGCTGGAGGAAGCGCGCCGCCGCCACATTGGCGGCGATCATGCACTCTTCGATCAGTCGATGCGCGTCATTGCGTTCAGTCGGCAGAATGCGCTCGATTTTCCGATCCGCTCCATACTCGATCACCGTTTCCTGGGTGTCGAAATCCATCGCTCCGCGCTGCTCCCGGCTGGCGCGCATCGCTTGATACATCTCGTACAGAGCGTCCAGATGCGGCGTCAATCCGGCGTATTCGGCGCGAAGCTGGGGATTGCGTTCAGCGACCATCGCCGCCACCGTGTCATAGGTCAGCCGGGCGTGGGAGCGCATCACCGCCTCGGCGAAACGCGAACGGATAATCCGCCCCTCGGCGCTGATGGTCATTTCGCAGACCAGGCACAGCCGGTCCACATCGGGATTGAGCGAACACAGGCCGTTGGACAGCGCCTCCGGCAGCATCGGAATGGCCCGATCCGGGAAATACACCGAATTGCCGCGCTTGCGCGCCTCCCGATCCAGGGCCGTGCCGGGCCGCACATAGTTGGACACGTCGGCGATAGCGACCAGCAGCCGCCAGTTAGCGCCGCGCCGCTCGCAATACACCGCGTCATCGAAATCGCGGGCGGTGATGCCGTCAATCGTCACCAGCGGCGTAGTCCGCAAATCCCAGCGGTTCTGACTGGCCGAAGCCGGCACGGATTCGCCGTATTGAAGCGCCTCTTCCAGAACTGCTTCCGGCCAGTCCACCGGAATGCCGTGGCTAGCGATGGCGATGCGGATTTCCATGCCGGGGGCCATGTGTTCGCCCAGCACTTCCTTGATCCGTCCCAGCGGTCGGTTCTGGGCGCTGGGCTGTTCGATCAATTCGGCGATGACGATTTGACCGGCTTGGGCCGCGCCGCGACTGTCCGCCGGGATGATGATGTCCTGATTGATGCGCTTGTTGTCGGGAATGACGAAGCAGACGCCGCGTTCTTCGGTGAACCGTCCGACCACGGTTTCGGTGTTGCGCTCCAGCACCTCGACCACTGCGCCTTCGCGGCGGCCCCGGTAATCGACGCCGATCACTCGCGCTACAGCGCGGTCGCCATGCAACAGTTTGCGCATTTGCCGGGGCGACAGGAACAGATTGTCGCCGCCCTCGTCGGGAATCAGGAAACCGTGGCCTTCAGCGTGACCGATCACCCGCCCAGTGAGCAGATTCATCTTGGTCACCGGGCCATAGCCTTCGCGGCGGTTGCGGATCAGTTGCCCGTCCCGCTCCATGGCGCGCAGACGGCGGGACAGCGCCTCGATTTCCCAATCGCTCTCCAGTCGCCATGCGGCGCAGAGTTCATCGTGGGTCAATGGCATACCGCGTTCCTCCAGGGTCTGGAGGATCAGTTCGCGGCTGGGAATGGTCTGGCCGCCGTATTTTTCCTGTTCCCGGGCGGCGAAAGGATCGGCCTGTTGCCAGGAATTGCGTTTTTTATTTTTCATATCAGTTTCTTATAGAAAGATTACCAAAAGGTGAAGGAACAAGGTTGACAGGTTCAGGGTCAATCCGTATATTGCGCTTCCGTCGCCGCCGCAGGGTGGTTTGACGGATGCAAAGCCGAAGTGGCGGAATTGGTAGACGCGCTAGGTTCAGGTCTTAGTTGGGGTAACCCAGTGGAGGTTCAAGTC